>JASFLR010000046.1:0-10529 GCA_050117995.1 Anaerolineae bacterium | reverse complement strand
TGTGCCGACCTCGCGCCGGACCTCGGCGTAGGCCTCGTCAATGGCGGCTTCCAGCGTCTGTATCCACTCCTCGCCCAGCCACTCGAGGATCTGATTCCTCTCCTCCTCGGTCAGCACGCGATCGGGCAGTTGGATCGGCTCAAATTTCTCGTCAGGGTCCTGGATGTCGAGGGCGCGAACGTCCTCGGTGCTCAAGGCAGTGGCGCTGCGCCTGGGCTTCGGAGGCAGCACGCCGCCGATGAGGTCACTGGTCTCCGGTGGCAGCGGTTCATAGCTTTCTACCACTTCATCGAGATCTGGAACTGATTGGGGAGCCGGCGCTTCTACCGTGATAGACTTCTGCTCTGCAGGTGGGCTCTTGGTGGCAGAGGTGGCGCGGGCAGTCTTTCCCAGGTCTTCTGCGCCAGGCTGGCCTGCCTCAGCTTCCTCCTCCAATGCACGCTCCAGTTCAGGGTCGTCTAGGAAAAGCTCCAATTCCTCGGGGGGAAAGGGCGGGAGCTCCTCAGCGTCACCAGGGGGGCTCGTGCCCGTATCTCCCTTGCTGGGCTCACCCGAATCGGCCTTTTTTGCCTGGGTTACATCATCGTCTGTTGCACGGGGTTTGATGTCTACACGCGGAGGAGTTCCGAAAAAGATCTCGGCACCCCTTCCCTGAACGGTCGGTCGATCCTTCGACATCGTACGTAACCTCCCGGCGAGTGAAGCTCTGCTCATGGAACTATCGCGGACACGATATAGTATACCACAAATGGCATCAGATGCAATGCACGAGGCTAGATTTACCTGGACTGCAATTCTTGTGTGTAATTCTACCCCAAGACGCACCAAAACGCAAGCCAGGCGCCAGAGTACAAGCAATGTCAGACGCTGTTTTGTGTGCTGCTGCAATACCCTACGCGTGTCATTTCCCGTTTCATGCGTCCGTGGGAATTTGCAGCCAGTGCGAAAAGAAGGTATAATTGTGAGTCGTAATCTTGTATTGGAGAGGTGTTGGAATGCCGAAACGAACGTGGCAGCCCAAGGTCCGCCGCCGCAAGCGCGTGCATGGCTTTCGGGCTAGGATGAAAACCAAGGGGGGACGCCGAGTCCTCAAGGCCCGGCGACAGAAAGGTCGCCATCGCTTGAGCGTATAGATAGAACGGCGATCGCCCGACGTATGGCGTAGGGCCGCCGGCCAGGGACGTCATGCGTAGGAAGAACCGTCTTCGAGAAAACGCTGACTTTGCACGTCTCCGGCGCGAGGGCCGCACTTGGGCCCACCCTCTATTGGTGCTATCGGTTCTACCCAATGGTCTGGAGTATAGCCGTTTTGGTTTTGCCATTGGACGGCGGATCGGAAAAGCTGTAGTCCGCAATCGGATCAAGCGCCGGATGCGCGAATCGATACGGATGAAACTGAAAAGGCGCGAAATTGCTGCGGGATGGGATGTTGTCTTTATTGCCCGACGCCCCATACGAGACGCTTCTTTTCACCAGGTCGATGAAGCAATCGGCCTGGTGTTGCGTCGGGCACGCCTGTTGAGCGAGCCGTCATGAAGTATGTGTTGATGGGCCTGATCCGCCTGTACCAGATGACCTTTTCCAAGGTTATGCCCCCTTCGTGCCGCTTCACGCCCTCTTGTTCGCACTATGGCTATGAGGCGATTAGCAAGTACGGAGCGCTCAAAGGCGGCTGGATGGCGATCAAGCGCGTGAGTCGCTGCCATCCCCTTAACCCTGGAGGGTACGATCCGGTTCCCTGACGGTTTGCACGATTTTCAAGGAGGCCTAGTTTTGACGAAACGTATCCGTATGATAGGAGCAGTACTGCTACTGCTCTTGCTGGGTCTTGTTCTGTCGGGCTGTGGGGCAACACCGGTAGCCCAGAACTGGCCCGGCCTGACCGTAGATGGCGATACTGTCTATGCCATCACCGGCGCGCCCCAGGAGGTCCATATCTTGGATGCCGAGACGGGTGCTGTGAAGGCTACGTTCATGCCGCAGGGCATCGAGGGCAGTGCGGCGGCTGTGAGCTATTGGAGTCCGGTAACGGTTGGCGATGGTCTGGCTTTTGTGGGCTTCTTCCAGGATAGGTCCGAGGCCAACAATGGCCTGTACGCCATCGATCCCGAAACTGGACAGCAACAGTGGCGAGTCCTGGTCGACAGCCAGATCCTGTCCAAGCCTGCCTATGCCGATGGGGTAGTCTATTTTGGCACGACAGACAAGATGGTGTACGCCGTAGATGTCGAGTCGGAGGGCATCTTGACAGGCTGGCCGTTCGAGACTGACTCTGCGGTCTGGGCTTCGCCCCTGGTCGTTGATGGCCGGGTATACGTCGCCTCGATGGATCATGTTCTTTATTGCGTAGATGCTGAGACTGGCGAAGAGATCTGGAAAACCGAGGTAGGCGGAGCCATCGCAAAACAGCCCTTGCTGGTGGGCGATATCCTATATGTAGGAGCATTCGACGGCAGGATCTACGCCATTGAGGCCGACTCGGGCCAAGTGGTGGAGGGATTCGACTTTCAGGCAGGGAACTGGATCTGGTCCACTCCACTCCTGGTCGGAGACCAGCTCTTTGTGACCGCCCTCGATGGTTTTCTCTATGCCCTCGACCCGACAACCGGCGATGTGCAGGCGCCCTATCCGTATAACAGCGGAGATATCGATGGTGGCAAGGACGTCATACGGGCCAATCCTGTCCAGGTTGGTGAGAAGATCGTCATTGCCACCGAAAAGGGCTATGTAATCGCCGTGGAAGAGGCCCAGCAGGTTTGTTCGTGGCCCAGCGGCGTGCCCGAATTTGCCGTGTACACGACGCCGGTCGTCTCGGGTGAGAAGGTCTATATCATCCAGCAACTGAGCGGGCAAGTGTATGCCTTTGATGCGGACGCGCTGGAGACGGGAGTCTGTGCCGCGAATTTGCTCTATGCTCCGCCGGAAGGCGATTGATGGGAGGTGTGCTGCTGGCGTTGCACTCGATGCCTGACAGCCAAGTAGGAGGTTTCCTTGGGTAGTATTACAGAGATCTGGACTGTAGCCATTCTGCAGCCGATGCTCAACGCGCTGCTCTGGCTCTACAGCGTGTTGGGCGATCAGTTCTGGCTGGCGATCATCGTCTTCACCGTGATCATTCGCGGCGCGATGACGCCGCTGATGTTGCCCCAACAGCGCTCCGCCAAAAAGATGCAGGAGCTTCAGCCAAAGCTGAAGGAGCTGCAGAAAAAGTACGGCAAGGATCGGGAGCGCCTGAGCCAAGAGCAGATGAAGCTCTACCGGGAAGCGGGCGTCAACCCCATGGGTGGCTGCCTGCCGATGCTCATCCAGTTTCCGATCTGGATCGGCCTGTACCAGTCGATCATTCAGGCACTCGGCTACCAGCCGCTGCAGCTCGTGAACCTGTCCCAGAATATTTACCCCTTTATGCAGAGCGTCTGGGCGGAGGTGCCCCTGAACCGCTTTTTCCTGGGGATGGATCTGGCGCTGACCCCACAGCAACTGGGAGGGCTGACCTTTGCCCTACCAGTGCTCGTGGCCTTTACATCGTGGCTGCAGACCAAGATGACCACCCCAGCGGGTGGTGGGGACTCGCAGGCAGCAGGGATGGGCCAGAGCATGACGCTGATGATGCCCCTCATGTTCGGCTTCTTCAGCCTGAACTTCTCCACGGGGCTGTCCTTCTACTTTATCGTCTCCAATATCATCGGTATCATCACCCAGGGCTTTATCTCCGGTTGGGAAGGATTGCTGTTCTGGAAGGGCCTTAGCTTGTCTAACCTATCTAGCCTGCTGAGCCCGGGAGCGAAGGGCCAGTCCGGCCCGGAAAAGTCAAAGCAAGAACCTTCACCGACCGTGAGCCAGAAGGGATCGACTAGTGGAAAAAAGAAACGAAAGAAGAAGCGTCGTCGCAAGCGGTAAGAACGTCGAGGATGCCATTGCCAACGGCCTGGCCATGCTCCAGGTCCGCCGCGATCAGGTGGATGTCGAGGTCATCACTCCGGGCAGTCGCGGGGTGCTGGGGTTTGGAGCGGAGAATGCCCGGGTTAAGCTCCTAGTCAAGCTCCCACCAGAGCCCAAACCTGAGCCCAAACCGGAGCCCGAACCGGAGCCTGAACCCGAGCCTGAGGCGAGCCCGGCAGAGTCTGTGCCCGCTGCCGAGCAGCCCCAACCCGAGAGCGGTGAGGAGGCCGCCGGCAAGATAGGCCACGAGATCCTATCCGAGCTCCTGCGGCGCATGAATATTCAGGCCTCGGTGGAGATCAATGTTGGCTACGAGCTGGCGGATGAGGACGAGCCTCCCCCCGTCG
The DNA here is from genome assembly GCA_050117995.1 of Anaerolineae bacterium. GTDB lineage: Bacteria > Chloroflexota > Anaerolineae > JAAYZQ01 > JAAYZQ01 > JBFFCR01. The sequence goes on along the minus strand of JASFLR010000046.1, from coordinate 6,240 downwards.
TGTTGAATATCACGGGCGAGGATCTCGGTATCCTCATTGGCCGCAGGGGGGATACTCTCCGCTCTCTGCAATACCTGGTCCGCCTCATGGTTAGCCATCGGCTCAAACATTGGACCAACTTGGTTGTCGACGTTGAGAACTATGTGGTTAGGAGGCGGCGCACCTTGGAAAGCCTCGCCCAGCGCGTGGCCGAACAGGTAGTGCGTTCAGGCCGGACGCAGGCGTTGGAGCCCATGTCGCCCTACGAGCGACGCGTGATCCATATGGCCTTGCGCAAGCACCCGGACGTGACCACCCAGAGCGTGGGTGAAGGTGAGAGACGCAAAGTCACCATTATTCCCAAGTAGACACAGAGCTGCGGCTGTATCATCACCGACCACTTTGCGACCCCGCTCTTTGTAGCGGGGTTCTTGCCAGCGACAGACGGGCAGGCCGTCCAACTCGAGGGTCGCCATGCGTGAAGAGAGAAAAGGCAGAAGCACACGAGCCAGAATCGTCATTCTGCTCTGGATCCTCGCAGGCGCCGGAGCGATCGGCACCGGTCGCGAGCTGATCTACAATGTATGGTACCTTCTGACCGCACTCTTGGTTGTATCGTACGTGTGGGCATGGACAGGCATCCGTTGGGTGCAGGTGCAACGGTCAACACGTACCACACGCTCTCAGGTTGGCAAGATGGCCGAGGAGCGGATAGCCGTTACCAACCGTGGCCCGATTCCCAAGCTCTGGTTAGAGATTCGCGATCGTTCGACCCTGCCCCAGCACCGGGTGAGCCGGGTGATCAGTCCCCTCGGCGCGCGAAGGACCTTTGCCTGGACGGTCCAGACCCGCTGTGTACAGCGTGGGCGCTTTACGCTGGGCCCGTTGATGTTGAGCAGCGGCGACCCCTTTGGTCTCTTCAGGATCTCACGCCAACTCGAGGAACCGCGCTCGTCCACCATCATCGTCTACCCGCCCACCGTCGATGTGCCATCATTTGCGCCGCTGGTTGGCTTCCTGCCCGGCGGGGATACGATGCGCCGCCGCACGCACTATGTAACCACCAATGTCTCAGGTGTGCGCGACTATGCGCCAGGCGATAGCTTTAACCGGATCCACTGGCGCTCGACCGCGCGGACCGGCCGGCTTATTTCCAAAGAGTTCGAGCTGGATCCCACCGCTGACGTGTGGCTTCTGTGGGACCTGGAGCGCGGGGCTCAACTCGAACTGCTCTGGTCGGAACAGATGATGGCAACAAGGCCGCGCCTGCCCTGGGAGGTCGGCACGGAACGGCTTCTGATGCCATCTACCACAGAGTATGGCGCAGCCATCGTTGCCTCCCTGGCCAATCATTTCATCGAGCGCGACCGGGGCGTGGGCTTTATTGCCTACAGCCGCCATCGAGAGGTGATCCCTGCCGATAGAGGCGATCGCCAACTGGCCAAGATCCTGGAGACCCTGTCTGTAATCCGTGCCGACGGGCATATCCCGCTGGCAGAGATTGTCGCGGCAGAGGGCGCCCACCTGAGCCGGAACACCACCGTCGTCATCGTAACGCCCACAGATCAGAGCCACTGGATCGCGGCTGCTCGTGATCTGAGCCAGCGCGGCATCAACATCGTCGCCGTACTACTCGAGGCCTACAGTTTCGGGCATCCTACCGGAAATGATAATCTGCTCGCCGAGCTTTCTATTAGCGGCATCTCCACCTATCTGGTGCGTGAAGGCGATGATCTGGCCGAGGCTCTGGCCCGGCCCTATGCGCAGGGTGTCAAGCCGGTGGGTCGCACGATCTTCCCTGGCTGAGGGGCTTGCCCGCATGTGGGATGGCGATACCCGCTTCCCTACCCCCGCCACCATCGACGGCCGCCTGCCGCAGTGCTCTGGGGCTGGGCGGGGTAGCGCCCCGCCATTCGAAAACACGGAGTTGCACCATGATTTACGGAGACCGCGTCATTCTGCGTGCCATTGAACGTGAGGACCTGCCCGACTATGTCCAGTGGATGAACGAACCTGCCGTGCTCGAATACTTTGCCGATATGGTCCCACTCTCGCTGGAGAAGGAAGAAAAGTGGTACGAAGACATGCTCCAGGACCCGCGCGTCCGGGCCTTTGCCATCGAGTTCGAGGGACAACATATCGGCAGTGCTGGCCTCTCTCATATAGATGGGCGCAACGCAAGGGCAGAGATTGGGCTTTTCATCGGTCTTCCGGAAATGTGGGATCGCGGGCTGGGATTCGATGCGCTCACGACGCTGGTGCAATTCGGTTTCGAGCAGATGAACCTGAATCGCATCTACCTCCGGGTCTTTGCCGGGAACGAGCGGGCCGTTCACCTGTACGAGAAGGCCGGATTTCGTCACGAGGGTTGCTGGCGGCAGGCCGAGTTCCGCCACGGCCGCTACCACGACCTGCTGTGGATGAGTGTCTTGCGCGAGGAGTGGAATAGCTGAGCGACCATGATCAGTCTGGACGACACCATCGTCGCCATTTCAACACCCATTGGCGCGGGCGGGATCGGAATCGTCCGCATGACGGGGCCCGACTCGTTGGGGATTCTGCGACAGCTATTCGTGTCAGGGCGCGCACCTGCCGGGACGCCACTGGCGTCCCGCACTTTGCACTACGGGCATGTCACGGACCCGCAGGGGGGCGAGATCGTCGACGAGGTACTCGCTGCTTACATGCCCGCTCCCGGCACCTATACGCGCCAGGATGTCGTAGAGATCAATGGGCACGGGGGTATCGTGGCGCTGCGCCGTATCCTGGACCTCTGCTTGAGGCAGGGGGCGCGCATGGCAGAAGCCGGCGAATTCACGGCGCGAGCATTTCTGAATGGACGGCTGGATCTGGCACAGTCGGAAGCGGTCCTGGATATTGTGCAGGCCAAGACCGAGGTCTCGCTGCAGGCGGCGGTGGGGCAGTTGGCAGGCAGGCTCTCGGACCAGGTGCGCGCCGTGAGGGCTGGCCTGGTACACGCACTGGCCTACCTGGAGGCCAGTATCGACTTTGAGGAAGACGAGATTCCCGAGCGGGATATTGGCTCCGATCTCGAGCAGGCTGGCACTGCCATCGCGCAGTTGCTGGCCGACGCTGACCGGGGGATTATCTACCGGCAGGGCATCCGGGCTGCCATCGTGGGGCGGCCCAACGTGGGCAAGTCGAGCTTGCTCAACCGGCTGCTGCGCACAAGCCGGGCTATCGTCACCGATATCCCGGGCACCACGCGCGACACTCTGGAGGAGACGCTGAACCTGCAGGGCGTACCGGTGGTGCTGGTGGATACGGCAGGCATTGCGGAGGGGACCGAAGATCCGATAGAGCGGCTGGGCATTGAGCGAAGTCGTTCGGCGCTGGCCCACGCGGATCTGGCCCTGCTTGTGGTGGATGCCAGCCAGCCCCTGAGCGATGCCGACAGGACCATCGCAGCTCTGGTAGGGGACAAGGCAGCCATCGTGGTTGAGAACAAGATCGACCTGCTGGCCGCAGCGCCAGTCATAGAGAGCCCCATTCCCGGGGCAACCTCTGTGCAGGTATCAGCGCTGACAGGCCGGGGGTTGGAAGCGTTGGAGGAGGCCATTGTTGGAACCGTGCTGTCCGGTCATGTAGCGGCCTCTGAGGCGCCGATGGTCACTCACCCGCGACACAAGGAGGCATTGGGCCGGGCGCTGGACCACGTGCGTGCGGCTCGCGTCGCGCACCGGGATGGTCAGCTCATCGACCTGCTGGCCATCGACGTGAGTTCCGCGGTCAATGCCCTGGGCGAGATCACAGGACAGACGGCTAGCGAAGATCTGATCGAAGCGATTTTCGGCACCTTTTGTATAGGAAAGTGACTCAAAGAACAGATGATCGATTTCTCACGCATGTCTAAGAGGATGTGGATCGGGCGCAAGCGCGTGCTGTTAGCGCTCCTGTGCCTGATCATGGTCGCTGGCTGCATCGCCACTTGTGGGAGGAGCGCTACCCCAACGCCTCTCGCTGCCGTGTCGCCCACGGTTGCCAGCGCAACACCTACATTGACTTCTACCCACACACCGTCGCCAACCGCAACTGCGACGGCAACTGCCGCGGCGACTGCCGCGGCGACTGCCACGCCCAGCAAAAGCCCGCTGCCCGACGCTACTGCCTCCAGTACGGCAACGCCGACCAGCACAGAAGTGCTCCCGACACCGACGATTACACCGACACCCACGCCAAGCCTGACTCCAACTCCCATGTACAGCCCCACGCCGCTACCTGTCCCCGATTACGAGGGGAACGTGGTGCATATCCTGCTCCTGGGGCTGGACTGGACGTGGGATCTGTCTTCACAGAACACGGATGTTATCATGGTGGCGGCAATCAACAAGGACACCAAGCAGGTGTCGATACTCTCGGTGCCGCGCGATCTCTGGGTCTATATTCCGGGCAATGGTTGGAACCGCATCAACGTGGCTCACAAAATCGGCCATCGCACCGGCTACCCAGGCGGTGGTCCGGGGCTGCTGGCAGAGGTGCTTCGTATTAATCTGGGAATACCAAAGATCGATCACTGGGCCAGGATCGACTTCACGGGCTTTGCACGGGTGGTTGATGTGCTCGGTGGGGTGGAGATGACGGTCGCTTGCCCGGTCAACCTGCGTTACAAGCCCCCTACCTCTGATACTGAGGAGGAGAGGATCCTGGAGCCGGGCGTCCACCAGATGGACGGGGCTACCGCGCTTCGTTACGTGCGAACCCGCCGTGGGACTTCTGACTTTGATCGCGCGCGACGGCAGCACCAGTTCCTCAAGGCGATGTGGAACCAGTTCAAGAGTCCCGACATCATCCTCAAGATCCCGTCGCTGTGGTCGGCTCTGAGTGACAGTTTCCAGACTGATATGAACTTGGGCGATGTCCTGGCGCTGGCTCCCATTGCCCTGGACCTCAAACCTCAGAATATTCGTAGCCTCTATATCGGCGTCAATCAGGTTGATCCGTGGGTCACTGCCGATGGCTGGCAGGTGTTGCTCCCCCTGCCTGACAAGATCCAACCGGTCGTCGCCAGGTTGTACTCGCCCCCTTCTGCCAGCGAGAACCAGGTCGCCAACGAGAACGCGCGGATCCAGCTACGCAACGGCACCTACCGCTGGCAACTTGCCCAGATCGCCGCCGACCAACTGCGGTGGGAGGGATTCAATATCGTGGACACTGGATTGGCTGACAATCCCAACTATGAGCAGACAAAGATTGTAGTGTTCAATGAAAAGCCCGTGGCTCTGGAGCAGTTGGTCCGCCTGCTACGGGTCCAGCCAGAGAACGTGATCCCCCAGATCGATCCAAACCAGCCGGCCGATATCCAGGTCATATTGGGTAATGACTACGACCCCTGTCGCTAGGGGACCAGAGAATGCAGAGCACGACAAGAGCGCAAGCCCATTATGCCCGCTGAGGATGCCATTCTATCATTGCCCATGATGGGCAACGATGGAGAAAGAGAGGAAAATCGTGAGTGAAGGCGCGCAGGTGACGAAACAATCGTATACACTGGCACAGGACGAAAAGGCTGTACAGGTGATGATAGGCACCGCCGATGCCCTGATATGGGGGGATCTGGTGACCAAAGAGCAGGTGCGCATGAGCGCGTACCTCAACACCCTCGCTGAGGAGTATATATCCCTGTTCGATGCCAAGCTCTTGTTTCTGGCTCCCCAGGAGCAGACGCCTCCCATAGAGCGCTCATCAGTTCACATACGGCAGCAGGCCATCCTGGTTTTCTTTGTGTTGCACGACGAAGAACCTTTGCCGGAAGAAACGCAGACCCGGCAGTACGAACCCATCGAAGGGCTCGTGGGTTCGTATCAGGTTGAGGGGAATCTCCTCAAGCCACCCATCTCAAGTGTGCAGAATACGCTGATGGTCTCCAAGGCTGCGTATATGCCCATTTACAATGCGACGGTCCGCCACGTCGCCAAGCCGTGGCTCGGCTCCTTTTCGAGCCACCTGATCCACATCCGCTGCGAGCGGATGATCCTCAACATGCCCTGACAGCCCCCGAACCTGTCAAGCTGTAGACAAGGCCAGGATAGATCGCCGGATCGCCGGTCGTGGATTGCCTGCGCACACGGCTCGTGCTTACCGCAGGCCATCGAGCGCTTACTCGGACATGGGTAGCCTGAGCAGGTAGAGGTCCCGCCCGCTCAGCAGGTAGGCCAGTCCAGCGATTTCGTCGACAAAGAGATCGGTCGCGCCTGCCAGGGGATCGCTGCCCCCGGTTGCAGTCACGTCAGCGATGCGGTA
>JASFLR010000045.1:0-10565 GCA_050117995.1 Anaerolineae bacterium | reverse complement strand
CCGCACGCAGGTCAGCCCCCTTGAGGTCGGCCTTGTCCAGCTTGACCCCGAACAGGTGGGACTCACCCAGGTTGGCCTCGCGCAGGTCGGCCCCACTCAGGACCGCCGTGCGCAGCCAGGCTCCTTGCAGGTCGGCTCCCTGCAAGTCGGCCTGAGCCAGGTTGGCTCCTTCCAGGTCAGCCCCACTCATGACCGCTGCGCCCAGCCGGGCTTCTTGCAGGTTGGCCTCTCGCAGGTTGGCCTCGCGCAGGTTGGCCTCGCGCAGATCGGCCTCGCGCAGATCGGCCTCGCGCAGGTTGATCCCTCGCAGGTCGGCCTTGCGCAAGGTGGCCCCGTGCAGGTCGGCTCTACACAGGTTGGCCGCGCTCAGGTTGGCCTCCTGCAAGTCGGCCTTGGCCAGGTTGGCCCTTTCCAGGTCGGCCCCACTCAGGACCGCTGCGCCCAGTAGGGCTCCTTCCAGGTTGGCACTGTACAGCTTGGTCCCGAGTAGGTTGGCCTGGCGCAGGTTGGCCGCGCTCAGGTCGGCCACTGTGAAGTCACGCTCACCTGCTTGATACCGCTTGATAAGCTCCTCTGCGTCCATCGTTTCGCTCCTTTCGCGTCGGCTTGGCTTGCCGTAGGTGGGCGGGGTTGTTTATGAATCCGCGTTCTGAGCCCGGTCCCCGGTCGCCTCAGCGTCAATCACCAGGGCTTGTCCTTTGCCTGCAGCGCAAACAGAAAAGGCGCTCACTCACCCGTCACCGCAGGTGTCCCTGCAGCAGCAGGGACACGCACGCCTCTACTACGCGATGATTCCTTCTGTCAGGCCGTCTACGTCGGCCTGGTCGCTGCTGCGTTGCAAGGCGCTTTCCAAGGACACTCCCATTGTACCACTGATATCCAGCTCCGGCAATGCCATAGGTTCCCATCGTGCTAGTTAGATTGACCATTCAAGATGATTTGTTCATTGCTCTTGCTGCCTGCTTGCTTTTCGAGTACAATGTCCGCGAGCAAAGCCGCTGCGGTATTCGCTTTCGGCCGTAGAAACCGGGTTCAACCATGGTTGCCCAGGGTGCGGCCGATCGCAGCAATGGCCTTTGCAGTCAGTGGTATGAGAGTAGCATATGATAAAGAGGGCGTTGACCCTTGTAAATGCGCAACGCATTACCGCGAGTGTGTTCCTGTCACTTCGTTCAGGACAGGCATCAATGACGACGCCAGCCCAACGGCCGGTTGCACAACCTTGCCGGCGAGGACGCCTGTCCAGAACGAAGAGACAGGGGCTTGCCGTAGGCAAGCTTGGCCGAAGCGCACCTGAAAAGGAGGTCATGGGCCGCATTGGCAGGGTTTTGCAGTCGATTGGCATGGTCGAGGCTGTACGCCAGGTTGGTGAGTAGGCAACAACGGCACGTCACTGCTTCATCTCCAGCCTGGTGAGAAATACCAAGTCAATGCTGCGCGAAGTGCGCTCCCATTCAGGTATTGAAAACGGGGTGCACTGGATCTTGGATATCACTTTCCGCGAAGACGACAACCGAATCTGACGGGACAATGGGGCAGACAACTCCGCGGTGCTGCGTCACATCGCCCCCAATCTGCTCAAGCGAGAAAAATCTGCCAAACTGAGTCTCAGAGCCAAACGCAATCAGGCAGCTTGGGACGATGTCCACGGGCTCAAGGTCCCGACTGGATAGATGAGGGCGCCCTACTTCTGATACTTCGGCCGGTTGACAACTTTCCAGAGTTGTATATAATCTAGTTGCAAAGATTGCCAGCAAGGTTATCAATGGGCTATCTCACCTTTCTCATTGAGCAGGTTCACCAGCACGGCTGCCGCGTCACCCGGCAAGCGATTCGCCGTTCTGCAAGCCCTCTGTGAGCTGGAAAGCTATGCCGGTGCTGAGAGTGTCCTCAAGAAGATCGGTGAGCACTGGCAAACTGTGGAGCCTTCGATAGTCTGTCAACCCTTGGATCGGCTTCGGGACCTGCAGACTCTGAGCCAGAACGATTTGGGCAGAGGTTGTGCAGAATACGAGATCGTGACTGATGAGCCTGATCACCATCTCAGCTGCCGCTGCTGCGGACGGGTCACCGATCTAAGCGATGCCTATCTCAAAACGACGGGCAAAGCGATCGCTTGGGACTTTGGGTTTAGGGCCGTTGTTGATCATATGGCGATCCTTGGTCATTGCCGGGACTGCCTGTATGCTGCCCAGGTCGGAAACTAGAAACCGGCTGTCCGCGCAGAAACGGCTTGAAAATGAGTGTGTACGAAAGCCTAACCGAGCAGGCTCTTACCGCGATTCTGGCGGAGTATAGCTTGGGTGTATTCCAGAGCTGTGCACGCATAGAGCTGGGACATGTCAATGAGAAATGGTTGCTCGAAACCGAGCAGGGCCAGTATCTCGTGAAGCGAAGATACGCCAGCCTACGCCAGCCGTCGCTGATCCAAGCTCAGAATGCACTGGTCCAGCACCTGCGGCGCGCTGGTTTCCCTGCACCAACGGTGATGCGCACTCGGTACGGGAACCCATTCCTCCCGCATGAGGGAGAGATCTATGAAGTCCAAGTGTATGTTGCTGGAAATCCATTCGACGCGGCAGATCCGGCGTACCTGACATCTTCTGCGTGCATGCTGGGCATGTATCACAATACCGTCCAGGGATTTGATCACCGGGACCTCCACCTGCCTGCCGAACGCTACGGAGCTACAGCCCTTTCGTGGACATACAAGAAGCTTCTAGCGAATTGGCTGACATCCACTGCGCCGCGCGATCATATCGCTTTGTTGAACCCGATGATACAGGAGCTGGGGGAACACGTCCAAGACCTCAGGATCCGCTATCTGAAGCGGGGACGAGTCCCAGAGCTGGTGATCCATGGTGACTACCACGGGGCCAATTTGGTCTTCCAGGGTCACTGCATTGTCGCCGTGGTGGATTACGATCTGGCAAATTGGGCCGCACGGGCCATGGAGGTAGCCGAAGCCATCATCGCCTTCTGTACCGATCCCAAGCTGGAGTTAGAACACATCGTCTATCGGGGAGCCTTGGACCTGGCATTGGTCAAAAGGTTTGTGACCGGCTACCTGGAGGAATCGCTTCTGTCGGAGGCAGAGATATACGCCTTGCCCGACATGATACGTACGATCTGGTTGTGTGCTTCTCTTGATCCACCGCTGGAGCCTCCATTGAGTTGCGAATCGGCGCCCCGGGCCTTGCCCGAGATCCTGACCCTGGCTCGGTGGGCTCTGGTGCACGCTTCTGAGATCGTCGAGTTGTGCCTCGCTGCCAGGGAAGCGATAACGACAAAAGCTCTGCCGTTTTTGGAATAGGAAGCTTTGACGAAATCGACGTCACACCATAACACAGTCGAAAGAGGTGAATGCCTGGGACCAGAAGTTAGGGGAACATTGTCCGGAGCAGTCTTAGAAAACAAGGAGAAAAACATGAGAAAACTCGCTCTAGTTGTCAGTGTCTTGATGTTGGCAGTAATTTCGCTGTCGGGCTGTGGCTCGACGCCCGAGGTCATCGTGGAGACCGTCGAAGTCGAAACGATCGTCACCGAGGTAGTCACCGCCACACCGCAGCCTGAAGGTGAGCCTGCTGAGGATACCAAGATGATCCTGCGAGTGGGCACCGGTGACAGTGGTGAGGGCCTGAATCCCCACCAGGAGATCATTGCCAGGTTCGAGGAGGAAAACCCCGATATCCTAGTGCAGCTAGAGGCGGTGTCGGGCCGGGACTATTACACGCGGCTGCTGACCCAGATTGCAGCCGGTGACGCCCCGGACATCATGCAGATAGGCGACGATGCTGTACCCATGTTCGTCGACAAAGGGGCCTTCCTGCCGCTTGATGAATTCATCACTGGCGACTATCCCTTGGATACCAGCATCTATCTCCCCGGCGTTCTGGAACCAGGGCAGTGGGACGGACAGCAGTGGATGCTGGCTAAGGACTTTACGCCCCTTGGGGTCTACTATAACAAGATGATCTTTGACGAGAATGGCGTCGAGTATCCCCAGGAGGGCTGGACCTGGGATGACCTGCTGGAGAAAGCCCAAGCCCTGACCCAAGACACCGACGGCGACGGCAGGAACGATATCTGGGGCATCCAACTAACGGCCAACTGGACGACAGGCTTTGAGTATTGGATCGCCGCCAACGGTGGCCAGCTCGTCAGCGAGGATGGCAGCCAGTTTGTGGGCTACATGGACTCGCCAGAGACGATCGAGGCTGTGCAGTTCTTCTCCGACCTGTACAATGTGCACAAAGTTGCCCCTCCACCCGCTGACTTTGCGCTTTGGGCCGGCGGCAACGCCGAGTTTGATAATGGCCAGGCGGCTATGCGCCTCTTTGGCCGCTGGCCCCAGGCGGGCTACAAGGACAACCCCAACATCGACCTGGGTGTCGTAGGCGTGCCGGCGGGCAAGGAACGAGCCAACATTCTCTTCTGGGGCGGCTTTGGCATCTTCAGTGGCACCAAACACCCGGAGGCCGCCTGGCGCTTCTTGAGTTACTACGCCGGCACGGAAGGATCAGAGGTATGGAAGGACTGGGCCATCCCGCCGGTCGCCTCAGTGGCTGAAGAAGCGGGCCTCACGGAGGACCCCATAGAGGGCGTGTGGATCAGCGAGCTGGATCATCTGGCGCCCCGGGCCTACGTCTTCACCCCCTACTGGGGGGAAGCGGCGGATCCCGCCCTGCGCAGGGCTCTGGAGACGGTTCTGATCGATCCCGAGGCTGATACGGCCGAGGTGATGCAGCAGGCAGCCCAGGAAGCGCAGGCTGCGCTGGATGAGAAGCTTTCCGAATAAACAGCGTCTTGGCTTTGTAGAGGGGGGAGGGAGATCCACTCTCCCCCTTCTATGTGACAAGGGACCATCATGACAGAGGGCACACGGGTTGGTATCACGCATCGTTGGCAGCGGCTTAGCCTGACCCGGAGAGAGGCGTTGACCTTCTATCTCCTGATCTCGCCCTGGTTGCTGGGTCTCCTGCTCTTTGTTTTGGGACCGATGATCGCTTCCCTTTTCATCAGCTTCACCCGCTGGGATCTTCTGAGTCCGGCCAAGTTCGTCGGACTGCAGAACTACCAGAAGATGTTTACCCGCGACCCGTTGTTTTGGCAGTCGCTCAAGGTTACGGCTATCTATACGGTGGTCTATGTCCCACTGGAGCTGGTCGGCGGGTTGGTGCTGGCCCTACTGATGAACCAGAAGCTGCGCTTTCGTGGAGTGTTTCGGACGATCTACTACTTGCCCTCAGTGCTGCCGGGTGTGGCCTTTGTTGTGCTGTGGATGTGGATTCTCAATCCCGATGTAGGCCTGCTCAATACGCTGTTGTCCTACATGGGCATTGAGGGGCCGCGCTGGCTCGCTGATCCTAAATGGGCGCTCCCCGCCTTGCTCATGATGAGCCTATGGGGCTTGGGCCGCAGCATGGTCATTTACCTGGCCAGCTTGCAAGGCATTCCTCAGCACCTCTATGAGGCAGCAGCCATCGATGGCGCAAACACCTGGCACGCCTTCTGGAAGATTACCCTGCCCATGCTGACACCCACCATCTTTTTCAACCTGGTCCTGAGTGTGATTAGCACCTTCCAGACCTTCACCAGCGCCTTTGTAGCCACTGATGGCGGGCCTCTCGATTCCACGCTCTTCTACGTTCTCTATTTGTTCCGGCAGGCCTTCCAGTTCTTCAACATGGGCTATGCTTCCGCCCTTGCCTGGGTGCTGTTTCTGATCATCCTGGTGCTGACGTTGCTGATCGTGCGTTCTGCTGATCGTTGGGTCTACTATGAGGGGGGTGCACAGTGAGCAGCGTTGCCCACCCCAAAGCACCCCTTGCTGGGCCGCTGCTGCGTCAACGGCTGGGAGCGGCAGTTGGCTATGCTCTGGCGATCCTCGTCGCCCTCCTTTTCCTGCTGCCCCTCTTCTGGATGATCTCATCGTCGCTTAAGCCAAACTACCAGGTTCTTGAGTTCCCTCCCCGCTGGATACCCGATCCCATTACCTGGTCTAACTATCCCGAGGCGCTGACCTACGTGCCATTCGCACGCTACGGCCTCAATACACTATTCATCGCGGTGATGGTCATTGTTGGTCACGTGCTGTCCTGCACAGTTGTGGCCTATGCTTTTGCCCGACTGCGTGCGCCGGGAAAGAACGTCCTATTCTTGATCCTCCTGGCAACCATGATGCTGCCCTACCCGGTGACCATGATCCCCATCTACATTGGATTCAAGACGGTGGGCTGGGTCAATACTTTTCTGCCCTTGATCGTGCCCGCTTACTTTGGCAGTCCGTTCTACATCTTTTTGATGCGGCAATTCTTTCTGACACTACCACCTGAGCTGGAAGATGCCGCGCGCGTTGACGGAGCCAATACATTGCAGATCTTGTGGCACGTAATCCTGCCCATCTCCCGGCCCGCGCTGGCCACGGTAGCGATATTCACCTTTCAGGCGGTGTGGAATGACTTTCTACCGCCTCTGATCTACCTCCACGATCAATCGAAGTACACGGTCTCACTAGGACTAAACTTCTTTCGGAGTTCCTATGATGTGCGCTGGGCCTACCTGATGGCTGCTTCGCTGGTGACGATGCTGCCGGTCGTCATCGTCTTCTTTCTGGCCCAGCGGCAGTTCATCAAGGGTATTACCGTAACCGGGCTGAAGGGTTAGGTAGCCAACTGGGTTATTACAGTTACCACCGTGAAGAGTAGGAATGAAGGAAAGAAGCAGATTAGAGAATGAACACATTTGGGCTTCTGAAAGAGACTCTCCCGATTCTTGCGCGATCCGTTTAGAATCCAAGAGGCAGTCGGGACCGATGACTGGCGGAATCATCCCGAGGTCTGCACCTACCCAGCCAATCGGCTGCTATTTTGTCGTTCCCTCAATTGACAAAGCTTTAGTAAGGATCCAGGAACTGGGAGGAAAGGTATTTGTCCCCAAGACCGCGGTTCCTGGCATGGGATATTGCGCATGCTGCATTGACCCTGAGAACAACTACTTTGGCACCCTGGAACGACGATTCCAGACCTACCTCCGCCCTGACCTGTTGGTCCTCGACTACATTGGCCTCAAGCCGTTGCATCCTCCGGCTCCCGAACACCTCTACGATGTCATCAACGAGCGGTGCGAACGTGGTATCATCATGCTGACTAGCAACCGGGCACCCGAGGAGTGGCCAGACCTCTTTGGCAGCCCGTTGTTGGCCTCAGCTGGACTGGATCGCCTCACCCACCGCGCCCAGATGATCGTCATCACCGGCAGCAGCTTCCGGGCACATGGAGCTCAAGACCCGGTAAAGGAGGTGCCCTCTGAATCGACGCCGTGACCCTGGCGGACACCTATCGTCTGCCTGATTCGCGTCAGGAGTCTCGCTATCGTCACCTCACGGAGTGGACCACATTGGCCGAAAATCGATGGACCCATGAAGGGCGAAGTTTGACCGAAGGAGCCGTTCATGTCCATTCCCTGGATACTCGCCGCTGATGGCGTGCCCATCCACAAGATTCGACAATATCTCGTTCTCTCATCGCCAAGACGCAAGCAGCACAGAGTTTCACGATTTTTCTCTGCGTTCTTTGCGTCTTGGATACGAGAAGGTTAGCAGAAAATGTGAATCTGAGAATGGACAACGCCTTGATTTCAATTCCTGGCCCAACTACGCACATATTCACTCTGTTCTTTCCATTCTTCAAGTTTCTCTTGTAGGCCGGGGGAACTCTCTTTCCCATAGCTCAGATTATCCAAGAACTCAATTACATCCGACAGTCTTCCATCGATGAGATTTACTGCCACAGGTCGTGTTGTGCCATATTTCTGATGCCAGTGAAACCCATGGATTAGCCAATCTATCAGATACATTCTGGCCTGGTAGGATTTCGCAACAGGAAATTCGCGAACGTATTGCTCAAAGAGTCTGATGACCGGCTCAGCCCCTGACAATTGCTTCTTTTGAATGGTCCCGAAATACTCCCCCCACGTCAATTCCCACCCGCATTGTTCACACGCCAGCGTTTCTTCTTGATTCCCCTGATGCGAAACCAAGTGACCGCAAATCGGACAGGGCGCCTGGCCCCTAACCGCCCTATTTGCCTCGATAAAACTCGTGCATCTTGACAGCAGGGTGAAACCAACATCATCGACCAACTCTTCATTGTGAATACCTTTGGCGTCTTGCTCATACAACCGACGGATTTTGTGTCTTGGAACACGCGGGGACCAACTCGGCTTCTTACCTTGTTGCTTCATCTAACGGCACCGCTCCTTCATACGCACTACCGAGAACGCATTTTCATGCCTCCGCATTCAGTGCATGTTGCACCTGAGTAGCAACTCCAAAGCCAAATAGCCATTTGGGATAGATGAAACGGTCGGTACTCACTGCCTTGAATCCAACACGATGGCGCTGCCCTTCTTGGAATCCTTGTTGAACCGTGTAGTCAGTGGCCATGGCTAACACGCCCTGAATCGATTTTGCCATGACGCTTTTGATCCCGGCAAAGCAGCCCCTTCCCCCGCAGCGAGGCCGATGGTCATTGCCTCATCGCACTACCGCCTACCCGTAATTGTACCCTAAAGAGTGCCGACCGACAAAGAACCACACATCAGCGAGCTTCTCGGCAAACAGGTTTGCCTGAAACAAGGGGCAGTGCTACAATAGAGCCACCACAAGAAGAAGCAATCATGGAAAAAAGCGAAGTGATGTCAGTAAGATCCCGGGAAAAGGGGCGTGGGTCAGGTCCAGAAGTTCCTGTAGAAAGAGCGGCATGAGTCAAGCGGCGAGCGGCCCTGCATCGATTTTAGTTTTCCCTTGTTTGTCATCTACCAGCTATCCCAACGCACGGCGAAGGAGTTCGAGTTGCTGACGTTCGATCTCACTCGTTCTGACACCATACCAGCGCTGGCTGGCCCGCAGGAAGCTCATCGAGTAGGAAGGGCAGGTCTCCAACGCGTCGCGCACTTGGGGCACCTGGACCACGATTTCTCCCTCGGTGGTTCGTATGCGCCGTGGCTCGTAGCCCTTGCGATAGCCGCGATGTTCTCGCTCCGGCCGGCGGCGTTGATAGTGGCCACATTCCAGATAATCGGTCACTTCTTGTTCTACCATCTCCTCAACTACTCGTTCGATACCCAGACGGAAGACCGGGCTGGTCACGTCTGCTTCTCTGTCGAGGCCTTGATTCAACAACTCTTCCGTTCTCTTGCGTATCTTCTGACTTGGTGGTATTCTATTCATGGCGTGAGAGTATCCTCTCTGCTCTTTGGACGTACGGGTCCGTATCAAGAGCATTATACCTCACGCCGCTTTCTTTTTACGGGATAATGCTGACATTACCTGCCGCGCAAGATCATCGGCGAGTAAGTGCGCTCAGAGCTGTCATGAGCGTAATGGCTTCTGGCTCTGGTGAGCCACAACCAGCTGGAATATGGAGTAAATAGATGATGGACACTAGATCATTGTACGAGTCTATCCGCCCTCGCTACCCCGAGTTATCGGGCCAGGTGGCGATTGTGACTGGGTCTAGCCGGGGCATCGGCAAAGGAATTGCCATTCGCCTGGCTCGGGAGGGAATGAAGGTAGTGATTAATGGCCGCACGCCGGAGACAGTTGAGGCCACAACAGCAGAGTTACGTGGATTGGGTGCCGATGCTCTAGCCGTGCTGGCAGATGTAGGTCAAACTGAGGACATCAATCGATTGTTTGCCGAAACCTTGCAGACTTTTGGTTCCGTCGATCTGCTGGTCAACAACGCTGCCAATATAAGGCGGGTTCATTTCTTTGAGGTGGATGAAGCGCTCTTGGATGCCCAACTCACGGACAACATCAAAGGCCCCTATCTGTGCGCCTATCGAGCGGCAGAAGCCATGAGCCAGTCGGGCCGAGGGGGAAATATCATCCATATCAGTTCTGTGGGCGGGTTGATCGCTCATTGGCGCGGCCTTCCTTACGACGTAACCAAAGGCGCGCTAGATGGGATGACGCGATCGATGGCTCTGGAATTGGCCGAGTACGGCATCCGAGTCAATGCCATTGCTCCGGGGGCTACGCGTACAGAGCGGTCCTTGGCTGTCAATGAAGAGAGAATGCAAACCTATGCCCAGCGAATTCCAATCTCCCGACTTGGCACCCCGTTAGAAATCGGAGCGGCGGTGGCATTCCTGGCCTCGCCGGATGCGGCCTATATCACCGGTCAAGTACTCTATGTGGACGGTGGTTTGACCGTTCAGCTTGGCACGCGAGAGCAGCCAATGTGAAGCGGAAATCTCTAATCCCTTCAAAACACTCACCACTCCCATGGGAGCGACGATCAAGCGGGGCTTCCCACACACCAGATGAACCCTCACGTTCCGATACTGGAGTTTGGGAGCGTAGGGTTCTATAGGAGTGAATAGCATGCCAGTCATTATCAAGGATGTGCAAACTATTCTGACCCAACCAGCTGGATCAAGGCTGGTCATCGTGAAGGTCATAACCTCCGAGCCGGGATTGTATGGGCTGGGTTGCGCTACATTTACCCAACGATTCCACGCGGTACATACCGCCATTGAAAAGCACCTAAAGCCGTTTG
>JASFLR010000044.1:0-10568 GCA_050117995.1 Anaerolineae bacterium | reverse complement strand
TGTGAAGGCGCCGTTTGCGCTCACGGAAACCCAGAACCGGTTCAACCTTTCGGTGCTGGTCAAGGGTGGGGGGATCACAGGTCAAGCCCACGCAATCCGTCATGGGATTGCGCGTGCGCTGCTCCTTGCCGATCCCGAGTCCAAGTTGGCACTGCGCCGAGCCGGGTTCCTAACTCGCGACCCGCGTGAAAAAGAGCGGAAGAAACCAGGTCTCAAGCGGGCCAGGAAAGCGCCTCAGTACACCAAGCGCTAGATCGTTCGCCACATCACTTGCCGGTGCACTCTGCATCGCGGGATCCCGATCCCGCCTGCTGAGGCTACTGCTCCTCTGATGCTCTTGACTGTCGACAGCAGGGGGATGATGCCGCAAGGCTCATCCCCTTTTGTCGTACCCAATTGCCAGAGCTGTGTGCCACATCAATGATTTCTTGCACGCTAGCCAGTCTTGTCGCTTGGGTTTCTGCTGCTTTTCACCTTGTGTATTGCCAAGGCATTGAAAAGCTGGTATAATGGTGAAGAATCAAGCGCGGTTTACCGAGTTCCCGCCGGATGGGATCTGCGCCAAGGGTGTGACGTCATGGTGATTCTCGAGACAGCCAAGGATATACTAACATCACTGGAGGGCACCGCCGCGTACTATGTCCTCCTGTTTCTGTCTCTGGGTGCTGGGCTTTGGATAGCTTGGAGTGAGTGGCTTCGAGCCAGGGACGATCGCTCCCGGCGCTGGCTCCTTGCCATGTGTGGCATCATCACTTTCCGCGTCATCTTTGTCGTCGCCTCGCTTGTCGCCGGCCTCGGCTGGTTCGAACCGGAGCTCTTTCTGCCTCCCCTGGAACGCTTTGTCGATCTGGCCAGTGTCACCATCCTGGCCTGGGCGTTACGGCCCTGGTCCTGGCGGCGGAACCGTGCCTGGAATTGGTTCTTTGCCACGAACCTGGTCCTGTCTATTGCGGCCTGCGTAGCGCTTACTTTCCTGTGGGCCGGAACATTGGCGTCGGATCCTTCAGCGAACTATAACTTTGACTGGCAGCCAATTATCTGGGCGGTGTGGATAATGGTAGTCGCTGTGGTGACGGTGCCCGGCATCCTTGCCAACCGGGGGGCGGGCTGGGGGATGTACCTTTCGGCCATGGCCCTCCTCTTTGTTGGAGCCCTGCTCGAATTGCTGAGCCCGGCGGCTGTCAGACATCTATCAGTGTGGCAGCGCGCCGCCAACCTCATTGCCTACCCGCTGGTTGCCATCGGGATCTATCAGGACACCTTCGCCGGGTTGCAGCTGCACAGCCGCGAGATGCGCGATATCAGCCAGGCATCAATCGACCAGATCAAGAGCCTCCTCCGGACGCAAGAGATCACGCAGAATATGTCGGCTTCGCTTGATCTGTCTGTAGTGCTCAACAGTGCTGTGCGGGGGATTGCGCGCGTAGTTGGGGCTAATCAGTGTGCCATCGTCTTCCCAGAGGAGGGCGATCTTGGCACGATGCGGCTGGTTGCCATCTACAATCCGTCACGCCAGGGACGCGGCGAAGAGGTGACCTTTCCCCTGGACTATGTGCATGCCGTGCAGCAGGCGATCCGGCGCAAACAGCCTGTAGTTGTGGAGGGTAGGGACGCCGTCCAGCTCAAAGTGCTATTTGCCCTGTTGGGTTCGGCCGAAACCGGGCCGCTGCTCGTCCAGCCTTTGCTCGCCGACAACGAGACGATCGGCGCCATAATCGCCGGCCGGTCTGCTTCGGGGCGCGCTTTTTCGCCCGACGAGATGAAGCTCTGTCAGGTAATGGCCCAGTATCTTGTCCATGCCATCTCTAATGCCCGCCAGTACAGGACGACGCTGAACGAGATCGCCAGAATGGAACAGGCCCAGCGCGATGTTCGCCAGGGATTGGCCGATGCAGCGAAACAGGGGCAGGAACGGGCCGACCACCTGGCCAAGCTCGCTGCCGAGACTCGCGACCTCAAGCAGCGGGAAGAGGCTGCACGTGAGGCGCGGAATGCCCTGGAGATCCAACTGGCGAGCAGCCGTGCGGAGGTCGAGGCGCTGACGGATCGGCTTATGATTCTGGAAAGCGATCTTGCCCAGGCGCACGCCAAGGCCGAGGCTCAATCGCTGTGGTATGAGGACGAGTCGGCGCGCATGCGCACCGAGTGGGATGAGACGGTACTCAGTGTCGATTCCAGCCAGAATGTATTGAATCGCATGACCGCGGGGGTGCTCGTCACCGATGAGCATGCCGTTATCCAGGACGCCAACTTTGCTGCCGAGATCCTGCTGGATCGCAGCGTTGAAGAGCTAGAAGATCTGCCGCTCCAGGACGTCAGCTCTGATGAACGCTGGCAGCAGGCGGTAAGCACTGCCAGCGGCGGCGAGGCCGTTCGTGTCACTTTGCAGATGGGTATCAACACC
This sequence comes from Anaerolineae bacterium, assembly GCA_050117995.1. GTDB lineage: Bacteria > Chloroflexota > Anaerolineae > JAAYZQ01 > JAAYZQ01 > JBFFCR01. The sequence goes on along the minus strand of JASFLR010000044.1, from coordinate 8,164 downwards.
CTCATGTGCGACTTGGCCCCACTGGTAGATCCCGATGAGCCGCAGGAGGAACACCGGCTGATCATTATCTTGCAGGACGTCTCAGCAGAGGTTTCGGAGCAGCGCACCCAAATGGAAGAGATGGCCATGCTTGCTAGCGAGCTGCGGACGCCCATCACCACCATTATCAGCTATGCCGACATGATGCTCAGCGAGGCGGTGGGCATGCTGGGTACCGTCCAGCACAAGTATCTCCGCCGCATCAGGGATGGTGCCGATCGCATGGCGGGTATGGCCGACGAGTTGACCCGGGCCGCAGATATCGACGAACAGTGGGCCCGGATGCGGCGTCGCGTGGTGGACGTCAACGAATTGATCGAGGCGACCGTCGCCGGTTCGCAATCTCAGCTCGAGGAGCGGGATCTTTCTCTCGAGCTCGATCTGCCCGAGCGGCTGCCGGCCATTCAGGCCGATCCCGACCACCTGCGCCACGCACTGTCTCACTTGCTCTCCAATGCCTGCCTGGCCTCGGCCATCGGTGGAAAGGTTCGGGTGGAAGCGGGCCAGTCTCCCGATCCACCGGTGGATCGGGAGGGGCTATCCCTCAACGGGGATGGCTTTGTTGTGGTCTCCATCCATGACTCTGGCGGGGGGCTGTCGCAGGAGGCTTTGGCCCGGGTGTTCGACCGCGCGCGTCCCAGCCGGACGCCGGACGGGCTGGGCGAGTCTGGCGCAGAGCTCGCATTGGCACGGACGTTGGTGGAAGGCCACGGCGGTCGGGTATGGGTGGAGAGCGAAAAGGGCGTGGGCACTACCTTCAGTTTGGTGTTGCCTGTTAACGACGTCGGTGGGCCAGCCCGCGACCAGGACGAGCCCGCGGAGGAACTGGAGCTGCCGGAGGAACCGGCCTGAGCGCGCGCAGTCGTCTATTCATTGTCTGAAGCTGTACACGTCAGCTGAGCCTAGAGGTATCATGATTTCGGAGAATGGGCAGGGAAACGATCACGGCAGGGATGCCGGGGGACTGGGCCCGCTCTTTAGCGGGCTCATCGCTGCGACCCTCATCGCGCTGATCCTCCTGGCAGCAGTGGCTCTCGGCATGGGCGAACAGGAGATGCTGGCCCAGGTCGAACCTTCGCCGACGGATACCGCAGTGCCCACAGTCGCAATCCCATTGCCGTCCCCATCTGCTACCTTCACGCCGGTGCCATCATCGACCTCTTCACCTACCCTATCCCCTACCGCAACTGAAGCAGCGACTGTGACGCCCGAGCCCACCTCCACAGCAACTGAGACCCGCAGTCCTGCTCCTACACCGACGGTATGCAGAAAGAACCCCTTCGGCTGGCGCTACACTTGGGTTGTCAGGCCAGGCGAAACCCTCTTTAGCATCGGTCTTGCGGTAAACGAGACCTGGGAAACACTGAGGGATGCCAACTGCCTGCCTAACGAAATCATTCATGTCGGCGAGAAGCTTGTTGTGCCCCGCCCGCGCCCGACGCCTATCCCCACCAGGACTCCCAAGCCCACCGTCGCGGCGCCCGTGATCGCAACCTTCACCCTCGATCCCCCGGACGAGGTCGCTCTTGGGGATTGCGTGCTGCTCTCCTGGGTTGTCGAGGGTGTGATAGAGAAGATTACGCTTACCGCTGATGGCAGTACTCTGGTTGCCGATGCCCCTGAGAGTGGCGACTACTCGGACTGCCCGGTGGAGGCTGGCACGAGGCAGTATGTGCTCAAGGCCGAGGGACCGGACAAGAACAGCTATGAAAGCCGGGGTCTCACCGTGATCGATGAGTCGGTGCCGCCGGTGGCAGATTTCTCAGCCAGCCCCACCAGTGGGGAAGCGCCACTGTCTGTGAGCTTCACCAACCAGTCCACGGGCGCTATCACCGGTTGGGCATGGGACTTTGGCGATGGCGGCAGCAGCACGGCGCAGAGCCCTACTCACGAGTACACGGCTGCTGGTGTTTATGCGGTGGAACTGACCGTCACCGGTCCGGGTGGATCGGATAGCGCAACTGCCTCTATCAGCGTCAGCGAGCCGACGCCGCCACCGCCAGTGGCAGCCTTTTCAGCTAATCCCACGAGCGGGGATGCGCCATTGACCGTGAGCTTCACTGACACTTCCACGGGCGAGATCACCGGTTGGGCCTGGACTTTTGGTGATGGCGGCAGCAGCACGGCACAGGACCCCAGCCACGAGTACACCGCCGCTGGCGGCTATACGGTGGAACTAACGGTCACCGGCCCAGGCGGGTCGGATAGCGCAACTGCCACCATCAGCGTCAGCGAGCCGCCGCCACCGCCGCCGGTGGCAGCTTTTTCGGCTAACCCAACCAGCGGGGAAGCGCCATTGACCGTGAACTTTACCGACGCTTCCACTGGCGATATTACTGGTTGGGCCTGGACTTTTGGTGATGGCGGCAGCAGCACGACGCAGGACCCTGGCCACGAGTACACCGCCGCTGGCAACTATACGGTAACCCTGACGGTCACCGGCCCCGGCGGGTCGGACAGCGCGTCTACGTCCATTAGCGTCAGCGAGCCGGCACCGGAGACAAAGGAGACGCGTGGGGGAGTTGTCTCTGCGCTCACCTTTACCGCGAGTATTGCCGCGCTGCTCACGTGAGTGGCCCGGTCCTGCGTGGGCGGGTGGCTGGTTCCGAATCGGGAGCCTGGGCTCGCCTCCTCTCGCTCCGACTGCCCCTGTAATGTGTGTGCACTTGATTCATTCCGTCCGCCCCTCAAACTGGCCATGTCCTGCACCCGGTGCTGTGCTGCGCAGATTGTCTGGCGGTCGATCTATGGTTGAAAGGAACAGACAGGTATGATGAACCGAGGTATCCGCATCTGGGCCATGGTGCTGGTTGCACTGGTCCTCGCCACCGCGGCGCTTGGGCCGGTGACTGCCCGCGGCGCACAGCCCGAGCCGGCTGGGGAGCCGGTGCTGTTGCGGCTGAAATACGCCACCTTTGATCCGCTGCGGGGCGAGCCGCAGATCGACTCTGCTCTGCGCGCAGCCCCTTACCCGGACTCCGGCGAGGGTGCCTATATCGTCCAGTTCAAGGGACCGGTCCAGGGAGCATGGAAGGGCCAGGTCAAGGCGCTGGGCGGCCGTGTGCTGGACTATCTGCCCGATTATGCCTTCCTGGTGTGGATGGATGGCGCCATCCGCGATCGGGTGGCGGCGCTGGACACCGTGCGCTGGGTGGGATTGTACCAGCCGGCCTACAAGCTCAGCCCCAACCTGGACCGCACCCGGCCCCTCTACCGCGTCGTCCTCTTTGAGGGCGCTGACCTGGCGGCCGTCGAGGCGCGGCTGGCGAAGCTGAACACACCCACCAGCGAGGTGGCGGGCGAGCAGTTCACCCTGATGCTGCCCGACGGCGATGTGGACCAGGTGGCAGCCTGGCCCGAGGTGCTCTGGATCGAGAATCGGCCGGTGTATCGCTTGCACAACAACGTGGCAACCGGTATTATGGGCGCGAATGCAGCCTGGGACAGCAGATACACCGGCGCCGGACAGATAGTCACCGTCGCCGACACGGGCATTGACAATGGCACTGATAACAGCGATATGCACGATGATTTCGAAGGCCGTTTCTCGCACATCAGCAGTTGGCCGGTGGACGGCAGCTTGGCGGGATGTGCGTCCAATGTCGGCGCTGATGACGGCGCCGCCGACGTCGATTCGGGCCATGGCACCCACGTGCTGGGCTCGGTGCTGGGCAACGGCCTGGCCTCATTCCCAATAGGTAGTATCAAAGGCACGGCCTACGAAGCCACCCCCACATTCCAGGCGGTGGAGCAGTGGACGACCTGGACAGAATCCTGTGCATCGCAGTATGCTGACGGTTATTACCTTGCGGGCTTGCCCTTGGACCTGACCCTCTTTTTCCAGGAGGCGTATAATTGGGGCTCGCGCATCCACTCCAACAGCTGGGGCTCGCCCGAGTACGGCAAATATACGATCGATTCGCAATCCGTGGACCAGTTCGTGTGGGACCATCCCGACATGCTCATTCTCTTCTCTGCCGGAAACGCGGGCACCGACAGTCAAAAGCCCCAGGATGGCTACGTAGACGAGGACTCGCTAGACGCACCGGGCACAGCAAAGAATGCCCTCACGGTGGGTGCTTCCGACAATCTGCGTGACTCGGGCGGTTACAATCCGGGCGGCACTTGCTCTACCTGGAGTACCTGCTGGCCAAGCGATTTTCCGTACAATCCTACCAAGGACGACCGCATCTCGGATAACTCGGGAGAATTGGCAGCCTTCTCCAGCCGGGGTCCGGCTGACGACGGGCGCCTCAAGCCCGACGTAGTGGCTCCGGGGACCAACATACTCTCCACGCGCTCTTCGGTCGCCATAGGCCCCTACAGCGATGGTTGGGGTCTCTATCCGTTAGATCCCGACTACCTGTACATGGGCGGCACCTCCATGGCTACGCCGTTGACTGCCGGGGCGGCGGCCCTGGTTCGCCAGTACTATGTTGAAGGGCTGGGCCATGCGGCGCCCAGCGCCGCCTTGCTAAAGGCTACTCTCATCAACTCGGCTGTCGACATAACAGGGTATGGAAATAGCAGCCAGGAAGCTGGCAAGCCCATCCCCAACAACCATGAGGGCTGGGGCCGGGTGGACGTCGGCGCCGCGACCTCGGGCCAGCGGGACTTCCTGGACGGGCTCACAGTCGGCACGGATGGGACTAGTGGTCCCCACTACTACAATATCGGCTCGGATACGATCCCACTCAAGATCACGTTGGTGTGGAGCGACTACCCGGCCTCTGCGCCTTCAGCCGGTGGGCTCGTGAACAATCTGGACCTGGTGGTTACGGCCCCCAATGGCGGCCCCACGTACTATGGCAACGTCTTTAGCGGCGGCTGGTCGCTGACGGGTGGCTCGGCCGACAGCACCAACAACGTCGAGAGTGTGTATATCCAGAATCCGGCGGCGGGGCAGTGGACTGTCGAGGTCGTTGGCACCAGCGTGGCGCAGCCCGGGGGCAATCCGCAGCAGCCCTTTGCCCTGGTCGCTACTGGCTGGTTTGGTCCACCCCCAGAACCGCCAATCGCCAGTTTTTCTGGCAGCCCCACCAGCGGGGAGGCGCCCCTGACGGTGAGCTTTACCGATAACTCATCAGGCGAGATCGTCAGTTGGGACTGGGACTTTGGTGACGGCGGCACCAGCACGTTGCAGAATCCCACCTACGAGTACGCCGCTGCCGGTGTCTATACCGTCTCGCTGACCGTTACCGGCCCCGGGGGGGCGGACGAAGAGGTCAAGGACGGCTATATCACTGTGACCAATCCACCACCGCCGGTGGCGGGATTCTCCGGGAGTCCCATCAGTGGGGAGGCGCCGCTGGACGCAAGCTTTACCGACGAGTCGACGGGTGTGATCAGCGGCTGGGCGTGGGACTTTGGCGATGGTGGCAGCAGCACGCTACAGAACCCTACCCACGAGTACACCACTGCCGGTGACTATACCGTTTCGCTGACCGTTACCGGCGCCGGCGGTTCGGATACCCGCGAAGAGATTGACTATATACACGTGACGCCGCCGGCCTTGTTGGAAGTAGATCATGCCAGCGGCGCGCCAGGCAGCTACTTTGTCTTCACCGGACAGAACTTCACACCCCTTGCAGACGCGACGGTCTCAGTAAATGGCACCGATCTGGTCCCGACAGTGTCAACCGATGATTTGGGGGCGGTAGAATTTGCCTTGAACACGGAGAACCTCTCCCCCGGTTTCTACTTTGTCTCCGTCCGGACCAATCCCAGTGCCTCGATCTACTTCCAACTCGATCCAGATGCAACGCTGTGGTCCGATCCACCGGCAGCCCTCACCATCACAGTGCCGGGCACTATCGGTCCGCCCCAGGGCGTCTACCTGCCTTTGGTGATGAGGACCTATCCTGCACCGGATCCCATCGTCAACGGCGACTTTGAGGATGGGCCCTGGCAGGGATGGATTGAATACTCCAAATATCCTGACATTCCCATCGTCGTAGACAGCACCTACTCCATCGTCCCGCCACACAGCGGAAGCTGGCTAGCGTGGCTGGGAGGACTGGAGGACGAGCATGCCTATATCGAGCAGCCGGTCACCGTCCCGTCAGGTCGCTCTTACCTGCATTTCTGGCAGTGGCGCTTGGCATCCACACTGGACTGCAATGCAGATCAAGCCATTCTCCTAGTCAATGGCTTGCCACTTATGACCCGTGAGCTGTGTCTCCAGTCCAACACGGGCGGCTGGGTCGAGACCGCGGTGGATCTAAGCGCCTACGTGGGGCAGACGGTGCCGATACAATTCCTGGTAGAGACATCGCCGGGAACAGCTAGCAGCTGGTTCATCGACGACATTTCGTTCCAGATCAGCGCTGCCACAGCGGATGCTAGAGTCCCGGCATTTCTTGATTTTGGCATCCCAACCCCGCGAAAGGCGAATCCCGCGCCCGATCTCCAGCCCTGATCCGCTCGCTTGAAACAGACATAATAGCTCACTTCAGCGGGCAGCCTTTCAGCCGTTTCGGGATAGGTGCCCAGGGCTGGCCCCTCCTGCATGATCAACAAAGCCGGGCCAGCCCTTATCGCGCTGGCCCGGTCTGAACTACCCCGGATCTTGTTCCAATTGAACCTGTTCTCTCCAGCCGCAGGAAGTGTGCACCCCCGTCAAGGCCGGCAGGCCGCCTATTCCCGCACAGTCTGCACCACCCACATCACAATCCCCACGAAACTGCCGATGCCAACCACCAGGCCGGCCCCAAGCAGCGCCAGTCCAGGCCATACCTGTCCCGTCCCGGCAAAGCCGGACCACTCCATAAATGCCCAGCCGGCCCCCAGCGAGACCAGCAACATCGCAAAGGCAAAGGCCAGCAACAACCAAAAGATGGTGTTGATCGAGCGCATTTCGTTGTCCATCTCCGACCTCCGTGGCATCTTCGGGTGCGTCCTGCATTGCGAGTGCACGTCGCCTCACGGACCGATTATACCATCAGGGCCGCGAAAACGCAAAGAATCATGCTCGGACCTGAATCGAATGCTGGCCCATCGCAGGCCCCAGTACAAGCGAGATGTGGCGGGAGAACGCCGGCAGCTACCTTTTGCAGCCTGCCCGCTTTTGCAGTATAATGCGAGTGCTCGTGGACTGTTCGAAGATTTGCTTTGTGGCCCGCGATTTGCGCTCTCGGGTCACAACGGAGCATGGATGAGTCTATTTGACTGGCTATTGGTAGGTCATTTGGTCGGCGATTTCCTGTTACAGACCAACGGCATGGCCAACTACAAGGCCCAGAGCTGGTCCTGGATGCTGCGCCACGTGGGCGCATATCTGGCGGTGATGGTGATCGTGCTGGGGCTCTACTCGCTCAGCCACCCCACCCCCCTCTGGGTGCTGGTCCTGGCCCTGCTCTTCATCGGCGTGACCCACATTGTCCTCGACCGGCGGGGCTTGACCGAGGCCTGGATGCGCCTTGTTGGTATCACCCGCGACTTGGCCTGGCTCACCATCATCATTGACCAGGTATTTCACGTGCTGGTCCTGGTGCTGGTCGTCCAGTTCATCACCTGGGCGGGTAGCTGAGGGGCATGCATACCATGGCACCTTTTACTGGCAAATGCCAACAGGCCCTCCGACCGCTGATCGCACTTCTGCTTCTTGCCTTTGTGGGCTGCCTTGTGGGGGGGTGCGGCTCTGCGGCGCGGAGACCCACGCCAACGGTGCAACTCTCGCCCACCCCAGACCTGCCCCCCGCAGACGAGGTGGCCTTTGCGTTCCTCCAGGCGTGGGAGCGGGGGGACTATGCCGCCATGTACAGCCTCCTCGCACCGAGTGCGCGTGCAACGGTATCGGAGGAGGACTTTGAGGCCGCCTACCTGGGGCTCGCTGATGAGGCGACACTCCTCGGTATCACCTCACAGATCCTGGCCTCCTTCCAGCCTGGGACTCAGGCGGAAGTTTCGTTTGCGGTCACTTTCAAGTCAGCCTTTGTCGGTGATTTCGGGGTGCAAAACCAGATGCCCCTCAACTTTGAGGAGGGGCGTTGGGGGGTGAGCTGGTCCCCAGCATTGATCCTGCCTCAGTTGAGTGACGAGACCGTGGTCCGCATGACCACCTGGGCGCCGTCACGCGGCAATATCTATGACCGTGAAGGCCGCGGCCTTGCGGTACAGGGCGAAC
>JASFLR010000043.1:0-10594 GCA_050117995.1 Anaerolineae bacterium | reverse complement strand
CGGGGCGGGCTGATACAATGCCTTTGTTTCCTGGCGATGAGTGTATCATCATTCCATACCTTGCTAGGCGTACTCAGGAGTTCCCAGCGTGTCAATACAGTCCAAACGATGGCAGGTCGTGCCGCCGGTGAGTGAAGAGGACCTGTCCAAGTTTCCCGACGTGCCGCCCTTGCTCGTGCAGCTGCTCCATAATCGGGGACTGAATGACCCGGCCGGGGCCCGTGAGTTTCTCGAGGCACAGGCCCCCGTGCATTCGCCTTTCGCGCTCAAGGGTATGTACCCGGCGGTGGAGCGCCTATCGGACGCCATAAGCAACGGCGAATCGATCGCCGTATATGGCGACTTTGATGCTGACGGTGTAACCGCCACTGCGCTGCTGGTCGAGGCGCTGTCTGCCCTTGGTGCTCAGGTCATGCCCTACATCCCCAGCCGGGTGGATGAGGGCTATGGACTGAATATCGATGCGTTGAGAAAGCTATACCTCGATGGGGTGCGCCTCGTGGTGACGGTCGACTGCGGCATTCGCTCCCTTGAGGAAGTGGAACAGGCCAGCCGCGGGCTTGACCTGATCGTGACCGATCACCACTCGGTTGGCGACCAGCTCCCTCCCGCCCTGGCGGTCATCAACCCCAAGCAGCTCGGGTGCTACTATCCTTTCAAGCTCCTGTCAGGCGTGGGCGTGGCCTACAAGCTGGCCCAGGCTTTGTTCTATGCCCGCGAGCGGAGAGGACATCCAGCTGACTTGGCAGCCGACGACCTGCTGGATCTGGTTGCGCTGGGCACGGTAGCCGACTTGGTCCCGCTGCTGGGCGAGAACCGCGCGTTGGTGCGGCGCGGCCTCGAGAAGATGCGGACGTCGCCCCGTCCCGGCGTGGAAGCGCTCATGGCCGATGCGAGCGTGCGCCGGGATGAGGTGGATGCCACCGCCATCGGCTTCCGCCTGGGGCCGCGTCTGAATGCTGCCGGGCGCCTTGACCAAGTGATGCTGGCCTACGACCTGCTGACCACCACCGACCCGCTGGAAACACGGCGTCTGGCACAGGAACTGGGCAAGCTCAACCAGCACCGCCAGGAATTGACCAGAAAGACTGTGGAGATAGCCGAGAAGCAGGTACGGGACGCTGACCTTGATGCCTTTCTCTACCTGGTCGCGAGCGCAGAATTCGAGCCGGGCATCGTCGGGCTGGCTGCCAGTCGCCTGACCGAGGCCCACTATCGTCCCAGCGTAGTGGTAGAGATGGGCAAGGAGTATAGCCGCGGCTCTTGCCGTTCCATCCCCGAATTTCATATCACGAGGGCATTGGATCAGTGCCAGGACCTATTGGTCCGCCACGGGGGACACGCGGCGGCTGCCGGCTTTACCGTCGAAACCGCCAAGCTAGAAGCCTTGCGCGAGCGCCTGCATGCCATTGCCGCCGAACAACTAGCTGGCGCCGACCTGCAACCCGTGCTGGAGATCGACCGGGAGTTGCCGCTGGCGGAGGTCACCGAGGAGACTCGAAAGCTATTGGAACAGCTGGAGCCCACCGGCATGGAGAATCCCCAGCCCGTACTGTGCAGTCCCGGTGTGGTAGTGCGCCACCAACGGACCGTCGGTGGCGACAAGCATCTCAAAATGATATTGGGCGATGAGCGCGGCGCGTCCTGGGATGCCATCTGGTTCCGCGCGGGCCACCTGCTCGATGATGTCCCCGCGCGTGTGGACGTGGCCTATACCCTGGAAGTCGACAGATGGAACCACAGCAAACAGCCCCAGCTCCACGTGGTGGATATGCGTGCCGCACAGGGCTCCTCGGTTGCGGAAGAGGATAGTGCGTACGCAGCGCGGCCTCGATAGCTGACGAAAGGCGGCATCCCGATCAACTCTGCTGTGGATCGACCGCGCCTCCCCGGCTCCCAGATTCGATTGTCGCAGTCCGTATCTCTCCATGGTGCCCACCGGCGCTGCAGCCTCCTAACTTGGCTGTCGCAATCCGTTGACATGCCCCCCAAAGTGGGGTAGAATAGCCGCGTTGCTTGCTGTTGAATGGAGGTGACAGCCGTGAAAGCCATGGTCTTGCGCGAACCAAGACCCGCAGAAGAGAATCCCCTGGCATTGGTCGATCTGCCTGTGCCCGATCCGGCCCCTGGTCAGGTCCGCCTGCGCGTGCGGGTCTGTGGCGTTTGCCACACCGATCTGCACCTGGTGGAGGGTGAGATTGCCTTGCCCAAGCTGCCCGTCGTGCCCGGTCACCAGATCATCGGGCAGGTGGATGCACTGGGTGAGGGCGTCAGCCGGTTCGCTTTGGGCGATCGTGTAGGCGTGCCCTGGCTGTACTCCACCTGCGGAGAATGCGGCTATTGCCGTCGCGGCCTCGAAAACCTCTGCGATGATGCACGCTTTACCGGGCAGCACGTCGATGGCGGGTTCGCCCAGTACATGGTCGTGCCTGCCCGTTTCGCCTATCCCATCCCTATCGGGTTTCCGGATGATCAAGCCGCACCCCTGCTGTGCGCTGGCATCATCGGCTATCGCTCGCTGCGCCTGAGCGAGATTCGGCCTGGCGACCGGTTGGGTCTGTACGGCTTTGGCGCTTCGGCGCACGTCACCATCCAGGTAGCTCGCCATTGGGGCTGTGAGGTCTATGTCTTTACCCGCAGCGCCGAGCACCAGCGCCACGCGCTCGATCTGGGCGCTGCCTGGGTAGGCCAGGCCCAGGACACGCCTCCGGCCGAACTCGACAGTGCCATCACCTTTGCACCCGCAGGCTGGTTGGTGCCCGAGGTGCTGCGGGTCCTGCGCAAGGGAGGCACGCTGGCCATCAACGCCATACACATGAGCCCCATTCCCGAAATGCCCTACGATCTCATCTACGGCGAGCGCACGGTGCGCAGCGTGGCCAATTCGACCCGCCAGGACGCCGAGGAGCTGCTCCATCTGGCAGCCGCCATTCCGATCCAGACTGACGTGGAGCTCTATTCCTTGCAGCAGGCCAATACCGTGCTCCAGCGTCTGAAAGAATCCAAGATCAATGGGGCTGCCGTGTTGCAGGTTGCCTGAGACCTGGATAACCCGAGCTGTTTTGGAGAGAATCACCCAGTGATGAGAAAACGAACCCTGTTCCTGTCCGCTCTTGCCATACTGCTGGCGCTGGTGCTGGCGGGCTGCGCTTTGGGCAGCGAGAGTGCGTCGCGCGTGACGCCCACACCCACGAAGACGATGCGCCCGCTGTTCACCAGCACCCTCACGCCTGCTGCCACTGCCACCGCAATGCCTACCAGCACGCCTCTACCCACCGACGCGCCCCTGCCGCCCACAGAGACACCACAGCCGCCGACGGAAACGGTCGAGCCGCCCACCGAGGAACCGCCTACCGACACGCCCCTGCCCCGGACCGACACCCCGCCGCCCAGCGTGCCGACCAATACCCCCAAGCCCAGGCCAACGAACACGCCCGTGCCGCCGACGGATACCCCGGCGCCACAGGTCGACTATCGCGTGGTGGAACAGCGCTTGATGTCAAAGGAAGAAAACGTCGCGCAAAATCACTTTGTCCTGATCCGTGTAGAAGATGCCGGAGGGAACGCGCTGCCTGGCTTGGTAGTCTGGGATGCCAACAACCCCGGTCAGGAGGCTGTGACTGGCACCAAACCCGAGCCCTATCACGCCGAGTATCTGTTCTGGGATTACGGCGGCTATCAACTGGAGGTCAAGGGCGCGAACGGTGAAAAGACCAGCGTGGTCAGCACCGACGTGCACAAAATCCCCGTGGATGACCTGATCGCTGCTGGCTACTGTACCGGCGCGGCCAACTGCAATCCCGACGAGCTTGTCCAGCACTTTTGCTGGTACGTGACCTTCCGGCGGACCTGGTAGACCATGGCACCCGCGTTGACCATTCGACCGGCGCGGCCTGACGACCGCCCTGCCATGGAGCGCGTCTGTGCCCACACCTGGGAATGGGGCGACTATATCCCCGAGGTGTGGGACGACTGGCTGGCGGACGAGCAGGGATTGCCCATCGTCGGCGAGCTGGAAGGCCTCGTGGTGGCCCTCAGCCGCATCGCTTTCCAGGCGTCCGGGCAGGTCTGGCTGGAGGGGATGCGTGTCGACCCGGAATATCGCCGCCTCGGCGTTGCCGGCCAGTTCCTCGATCGCAGCATCGCCCTGGCCCGGGAGCGTGGCGCCCGGGTAGTTCGTTTGGGTACCAGTCATAGAAATACGCCCGTCCACAAGATGACTGCTCGGGCGGGCATGGCGCGGGTTGGCTCGTACCAGCTCCTCATCGCCGACCCGCTGCCCGGTGAGCCCGAACCTGCCTTCCTTCAGGCGGACCGTGCAGGTGATGTCCGCGACTTTTTGCACGACTCCGCCGTGATGGCGCACACGCACGGTCTCTATAGCATTCATTGGGCCTGGCAGGAGCTATCTCCTGCACTTGCCGACCAATACCTGTACGCGGGCCAGGTTGCCGCACGCCTCGGTTCGGACGGCCGGCTGGATGCCCTAGCCCTCCTTGACCCCGACCCTGAGGACGGCGAGCTCTGGATCAGCTTTGTCGACGGCGAGGCCGCTACGCTTGTCGAACTGGCGACTGCGGTCCGCGGGCATGCTGCTCACACGGGCTTTGAAAAGGTACGCGTAATGCTGTCCGACCTGGATTGGTTGCGCGGCGCCCTTGGCCAGGCCGGCTACGGTCCCGGTGACTGGGAGGGTGAGCTCTGGATCTTTGAGCGTTGGCTGGTGGAGGGCGCGGCAGAACCCGCAGCAGAACCCGCTGCGGGTACTCCTGATCCAGGCGCGGCTGGAGGGGACCGTGATCGCTAGACGCCCAAACACGACCTGGATAGGCTGGCTCGTGGGCACAGTCCTGGTAGTGGGTGTGCTCATTGCGGCCATCGCCCTTACCTACCCGCTGTGGACCGACTTTCTCTTCCACGTGACCGGCGAGGAGTCGCTGCCCGCCCAGGTCCGCGGCGGCCTGGAATGGGTGGGCAACCTGGCTCGCCGCCAGCCCGAGACAGCCGATTTCGTACCTATTGCCAATGCGGGGGTGAATCCCTTTGGCGTCAACACCTTTCTGGAACAGGAGGTCGAGCTCGAAAAGCGCGAGCTTTCTGTGCAGATGATCGCCGATGCGGGCTTTCACTGGATCCGCCAGGAATTCCCATGGGAGGATATCGAGATATCGGCCAAGGGCGATTTCTGGGATCACAAGTGGGACAAGGACGCCTGGGAAAAGTACGACCACATCGTCGATCTGGCCGAGCGCTACGAGCTGGAGATCATCGCCCGGCTCAGCAATCCCCCGGCCTGGAGCCGTGCCCAGGGCAACGAAGCCGGCTCTTTTGCCCCGCCTGACAACCTGGAAGACTATGGCGATTTCGTGGAGGCCGTGGTCCGCCGCTACGAGGGTCGCATACGCTACTATCAGATTTGGAACGAGCCCAATATCTATCCCGAGTGGGGCGAGCGCCCCGTCAGCCCGGAGGAGTATACCGAGCTGCTAAAGGTCGGCTACACACGGGTCAAGCAGGCCTGTCCTGACTGCATCGTCATCTCCGGCGCGCTGGCTCAGACGATTCCCCTTGGTCCCCGCGACCTGAACGACTTTATCTTCTTGCAGCGCATGTACGACGCTGGCGCGGGTGACTATTTCGACGTATTGGCCATGCAGGGCTATGGCCTGTGGTCCGGGCCCACCGACCGGCGTATGCGACCGCGCGTGCTCAATTTCTCCCGGCCCCTCTACCTGCGTGGGATCATGGTCGAGAACGGTGACAAACACAAGCCGATCTGGATCACCGAGATGAATTGGAACGCCCCTCCCGAGGACCTGCCCAACAAGCCGTTCGGCTCCGTAACTCTGGAACAGCAGGCTCAGTATGCCGTACTGGCCTACCAGCGGGCCCAGCGCGAGTGGCCGTGGCTCGGCGTGATCAACACCTGGTTCTTCAAACGGGCCAGCGACGCCGAGCGGGATCAGGCCATGTATTACTTTCGCCTCGTCGAGCCAGATTTCACGCCCATGCCGGTCTATGAGGCATTGAATGACTATATGCACAGTGCCGAGGCGCTCGTGCTCTATCCAGGCGTGCACCAGGAGAACCACTGGGCCCTGATCTACGACGGCGATTGGGAGGTGCGCGCCGATACGTCCGCCGAGCTGGGCCATTACCGTGTGGCAGGCGATTCCCAATCCGAGGTCGCCTTCTCCTTCTCCGGCACTGACCTGTGGCTCCAATCAGGGCCAGGCAGCAGCGGGAGCCTAACCTACAGCATCGACGAGCAGGAGGAAGAAAGCACCACAGTCGCCGCGGGGGAGCAGGTTCAACTGGCGCGCGGGCTGTCCGGGGGCGCGCACAACATCACCATCCGCGCTTCGTCCGGTTCTCTTTCGCTGGACAGCCTCACTATCCGCGACCGCGCCGGGATCATCCCCTGGGTCATCGCCGGCGCTGTTCTCCTCTTCATCGGATTGGTCGTAGTGCTGGTTACCCGGCGTCGCCGCTGGTACGAGCGCAGCCGGGCCGGAAGGTAGGCTACAGATGAGCGGCATTGGCACGGCGAGCTCGCCGCCTCCGGGCCACCGGTCTTTGCAGCTATGACCGCTCAACGCGCTAACCGGCAGCGGCCGCTCACCGCTGGATTCCTGGTCCTCATCATGCTTCTGGCCTTTGGCCTGCGCTTCTACCACCTGGGTGCTCAGAGCCTGTGGAACGACGAGGGCACCAGCGTAGCCCTCGCTCAGCGCGACCTGGTCTCCATGACACAGGATGCCGCCCGCGACATCCACCCGCCCCTCTACTACTGGCTGTTGGGCGGCTGGGTGCGGCTGTTCGGCACGGGAGAGGCAGCAGTGCGCTCCCTTTCGGCCCTGCTGGGGGGCGTGCTGGTGGCGCTGACCTTTGCCCTGGGTCGCCTCCTGGCAGGCCGCTGGACCGGGCTCGTGGCTGCGCTCCTTGCGGCGGTCAACCCCTTCCAGGTCTACTATGCCCAGGAAGCGCGGATGTACATGCTCCTGGCGGTCCTGACTGCCGGGTCCATGCTTGCCCTGGTTCTACTGGTGGACCGCGCCAGGCCTGCGCTCCCTGCCTTTGTCGCCTTGGCCTTACTGGAGGCAGCCGGACTCTATACCCACTATTCGTTCGCCTTTGTCGTGGCTGTCTTGAACTTGGCCTATCTCCTGTGGCTGGCCCTAACCTGGCGGGCGGCTGCGTCCCGTGGTGTGCCTGCCCGGCAACTAGCCCACTGGCTGATCGCGCAGGCCGCTGTACTGCTCCTCTACCTGCCCTGGTTGCCCACGGCGCTCCGCCAGGTGACTGCCTGGCCCAGCCCGGCTCAGTCCACGCCCTTTCTGACGGCACTGGCAACCACCTGGCGCTGGCTGGTCTTTGGACCCACCATCGAAACTGACGGGGTGATCGTCCCCCTGGTCGTGGCGGCCCTGCTGGCTGCCGCCGGACTGCTCTCTTTGGCGATGGGCTGGATCGGAAAGGGCGCGCTGCGCACCCGGTGGTTCGCAGCGTGGCTGGCCCTGTGGCTTGGCTTGCCCATCTTTTCCATTTTGGGCCTGGGGCTCTACCGTGAGGCTTACCTCAAATTCCTGCTGGTTGTGACGCCCGCTGCCGGCCTCCTGATGGCTTGCGGCCTGCTCGTCCCACAGCCCGGCCCGCGTCAAGGCTCGCAGCTCAGGCTATACGTTCTGCGCACAGTGCAGCTCGCCCTTGCCTTGTTACTCCTGGTGCCGAGCGTCCGCGCCTTGGGCAACTATTACACTGACCCGGCCTATGCCCGCGACGGCTACCGCAGCATAGCAGGCTACATAGAGGCCATCGGCCGCCCCGGCGACGCGATCCTGCTCAACGCGCCGGGCCAGCAGGAGGTCTTTGGCTACTATTACGGCGGTGATCTGCCGGTCTATCCTCTGCCCGAAAGCCGTCCGCTGGATCCAGCCTCGACCGAAGCAGCCCTGATCGAGCTGGCTCATCCCGGCGGGCGGGTCTTTGCCGTCCTGTGGGCCACAGACGAAAGCGACCCTGAGCGATTCATCGAGGGCTGGCTGGATAGCAACGCCTACAAGGCCCTCGATTCCTGGTATGGGAACGTCCGCCTGGTTGTCTATGCAGTACCTGAGGAGGCGCCCCAGGCTGCCGATCGCCAGCTGGACACACCGCTGCAGAATCCCGAGAACGGCGACACCATCGCACTGCTGGGGTACAGCCTGCTCGGCGACCGATTGGCGGCAGGCGATATCGCCCAGATCACCCTCTTTTGGAAAGCGGACCGTACGCCGGTACGCCGCTACAAAGTCTTCCTCCATCTATTGGATAAAGGCAACCACATCGTCGGTCAGCGTGACGCCGAGCCAGGGGGCGGGGCACGGCTGACCGATCGCTGGGCGCCTGGCGAGGTCGTGATCGACAACTATGGCCTGCCCATCCATCCCGCGACGCCGCCGGGCGAATACCGCCTTGAGGTGGGCATGTACGACGCCGAGACCGGACAGCGGCTGCTCGCACCGGGCGATGAGGCACAGGTCTGGCTGGAGCCGGTGACCGTTGAGCGACCAACATCCCCGGCCCCCATCGCAGCCCTGGGCATGCACCACGCCGCTGGCGCTGAGTTTGGCACGTTGGCGTTGCTGGGGTATGATCTTTACAAGTTGGGATTCGCTCACCAACCTGACGCGCCGCTCAGGCCAGGCGATGTGGTGCACGTCAATCTCTACTGGCAGGCACAGGCTGATCCTCGCGGTGACTGGCAGGTGACAATAGCGTGGGTCGGTCCGGATGGGCGCGATCTGGTGAGCGTTGTGACGCAACCTGTAGGCGCCTATCCCACTAGCCTCTGGCAGGCGGGCGATGTCTGGCGGGGGCAATTCGACTTGGCTCTGCCCAACGATGCGCCCTTGGGGTGGCATTGGCTGCGCGTGGAGCCCATCGCCCCCGATGGCACGACGGGCGACCTGTTTATCTCCGAGCCGCTGGAGGTGGGGCAATAGGCCAGGGGAGTGGCAATAGAGTGCTGGTGACTCGCTTTGGGCGATCGACTACCAGTGCTTGGTCCAGTTAAGGATCGCGATCTGGTGACCGCTGCCGCCCGGCGCGCAGTCGTTGGTGTCAAACATGATCGTGGCTACTTCCGACGAGTCTACCGGCTGGCCATTGATATCGAACACGCGCGCGGTGCAGGTCCATGCCTGGGGCTGGGTTTGGCCGAAAGAAAAGTCATAATGGCCGGGATCGTATTCGCCCGGATTCCCGGTTGGACGTGACAGCCAGATGTTGTCATAGCAGTTCACCTGCACCCGCACGCCGTTCACCGGATTGCCGGCAACATCCTGGACGATGCTGATGTTGGAGATGCCGGGGCCGGCGCAGTTGGGCGCCACCAGCGGGTCCCAGATGAGAGCAGCCGTGAACTGGTCCTGTACGGGAACCGGCGTCGGGGTGAAGGTTGGTCTCGGTGTTGGTGGCTTTGGCGTCGAGGTAGGAGTGGGCGGCTTGGGCGTGGGCGTGGCGGTCGGCGGGATGGCAGTTGGTTCCACCTGGGGTGTCGGCGGCACTGCCTCGGAAACGGGGATGATCAGCAGTTGGCCGACTTCGATCTGGTCGGGATCGGACAGGCCGTTGGCTGTCACGATCGATTCGACCGTTGTGTTATAAGCCTGGGCGATTTCACCCAGTGTCTCGCCGTCCCGTACCTCGTGCTCGACGGTGAGGGGCGTGGCGGTCGGCAGTGGTGTCTCTGTCGCCGTGATGGCGACGGTGGGCGTGACTTCTGCGGTGGCGACGAGGTCAGTCGCAGTCGCCGTAACTGGGGTCCGGCTCGGCAACTGCGTGCTCGTGGGCAGGACCATCCAGGCAACGGGATTCTCTCCCACGCTCTCAAAGGTGGGCACCGGTGTGCGAGGAGCGAGCGTTGCTGCATTCCGCTGCTTGGCTAGCTGTGTGAATGCGGTGCTGAAAATGATATAGTTCAGTAGCACCAGGGCTATGAGGATGCCCCACTGTCTCCACTTCATATTTGTCGCCTTGGCCCGGATAACTTGTGATGTTGTGGCTTCCCGGGTTAAATGCTCGATTCTTGGGCAATTGTACTACATTCTGGCTCATTATGCAAGAATGGCAGGAATTGCAAGGAGTAGCAGGTGAAAATTTCGGTCATTGCCACGGTCTTGAACGAAAAAGATGCCATCGAGCGCCTCCTCAAATCGCTTGACGGGCAGACCCGCCGTCCTGACGAAGTCGTGATCGCCGACGGCGGCTCTACCGATGGCACCCTCTCCATCCTCGAATCCTGGGTGTCCTCCGGTCTGCTTCCGCTGCGCGTCCTCGAGACGCCCGGCGCCAACATCTCTGAGGGGCGCAACGCCGCCATCTCTGCCGCCAGCGGCGACTTGATCGCTTCTACAGACGCCGGCGTGCGTTTGGAGGACGACTGGCTCGAGAAGTTGGTCGCTCCCTTTGAGGATGAGCGCGCAGGGCAGACGGTAGTCATTGTCTCGGGCTGGTTCGTGCCCGATCCGCAGACCCTCTTTGAGGCTGCCATGGGGGCCACCGTCCTGCCCGAACTGGCTAATGTCGACCCGGAGAGCTTTTTGCCCTCCAG
>JASFLR010000042.1:0-10609 GCA_050117995.1 Anaerolineae bacterium | reverse complement strand
GCCTCGAATCTGATCCTCTTTGTCGTCGATGCCAGTTGGAGCATGGCCGGCGCCCAGCGCATGGAGGCAACAAAAGGAGCCATCATGTCCCTCCTGGTGGATGCCTACCAGAAGCGCGACCGCGTCGGGCTCGTGGTATTTCAGAAAGAGGAAGCGCGGCTGGTACTCCCCTTTACCTCCAGCGTGGAGCTGGCCCAGAGGGCGCTCCGCCACCTGCCGGTCGGCGGCAAGACCCCCCTGTCGGCGGGCCTCATGCTGGCTTACCGCGTGTTCCGCCGCGAGATGCGCCTGCACCGCAAAGCCATGCCGTTGATGATCCTCCTTACCGATGGCGCAGGAAACGTGGCGCTTACCGACACGCCGCCTCAGGAGGAATCCCACAAGATCGCGGACCTGATCCAGCGGGCAGGGATCCACTCGGTAGTAGTCAATATGGAGCACGAAGCCTACGACCGGGGCCTTGCCGCCGAACTCGCCAGAGCATTGAAGGCCCCGTGCTATTGCCTGGCCGAGCTCAGAGCCAAAGAGCTGTACCGGACGGTACGCGACGAGCTGGAGAGCCAGCCGTAGCAGATGACAAGCCCATTTTGCCAGATACCCTGTCCTGTGCTAGAGTGGCTCTGGCTGGCCTCAAAAAGCTCGCGCAGGACAAGCCTATCAATCTAGAGAGGAATACTCGCCATGAGCGAAAGCGGACCGCTGAAGATCCTCATGCTCGCTGCCGAAGTGGTGCCCTTTGTCAAGACCGGCGGCCTGGCTGACGTAGTCGGTGCACTGCCCAAGGCTATCCACGCTCTGGGACACGATGTCCGGGTAGCCATGCCCCGGTACGGCCGGATCGATCCGGACAAGTTCGACCTGGCAGAGATCTCGGATCCCTTTGATGTCCCGATCCATCACACCACCAAGCAGGCTCGCATCCTACAGGCGACCATCGGCGCGGATATCCCCGTCTATATGGTGGACAGCGCCAAGTACTTTGGGCGGGAAGGCATCTACATGTACCCTGATGATGCCGATCGATTTATCTTCTTCTGCCGGGCAGCCATGGAGGCGACCAAATTGCTGGACTGGAGGCCGGACGTCATCCACTGTCACGACTGGCACACCGCTATCGTGCCCAACTGGTTGCATACGGTCTACAAGGACGATCCAGCCTTTGCCGGCGTCGCCACAGTCTACACCATCCACAACTTGGCCTATCAAGGCATCTTTGGGCAGCGTGTCTTGGAGATCGCTGGCCTCGACCAATGGGGGTTCCAGTACCATCCGGAGATGGCAGACCTCAATGAGGTCGTCGACATGATGGGCAGGGGCATATACTGGGCCGACCTGGTGAGTACCGTCAGCGAGACGTACGCCAGGGAGATTCTGACGCCCGAATATGGCGAGCGGCTCGATCCGCTACTGAGGGACCGTCGGGACCGCCTGTTTGGCATCCTTAACGGTATCGACTACGAGACCGCCAGCCCGACCACCGACCCGCACATCGCCGTCAACTATGACACCACCACCCTCAACCTGCGCAGGGAGAACAAGCGGGCACTCCAGCGCGAGGCGGGACTGGTCGAAGACCCTGACATTCCGCTCATCGGCATGATCTCGCGGCTGAACAACTCGAAAGGGTTCGATATCCTGGGACAGACTATCGACCATATCCTCGATCTTGGCGTCCAGTTCGTATTGATGGGGACCGGCGATCAACACTACCACGAGCTCTTTAGCCAGATGGTTCACGACTACCCGGAGCAGGCTGCCATCCTGTTGACCTTCAACACGCCTTTTGAGCGGCGCATCTACTCAGGTAGCGACATGTTCCTTATGCCCAGCCGCTTTGAGCCGTGCGGCACGAACCAGCTCATCGCCATGCACTATGGCAGCGTGCCCATCGTGCGCGCCACCGGTGGACTGGCCGATACAGTGCAAGACTATGACCCCAGGTCCGAGCAGGGCACTGGCTTTGTGTTCGAGCCCTATGACCGCTGGGCCCTCTTTGGCGCCATCGTGCGAGCAATAGAAGTCTACCGCCACCGCGACCTTTGGCACCAGATCCAGCTCAGGGGCATGCACGCCGACTTTTCCTGGAAGCGCTCGGCGCTGGCCTATGTCGAGCTATACCAGCGGGCCATCGCCAGCCGCCTGCCGCGGCCCGGATTGGAAAAGTACCAGGTACAGGCATGAGCGGGCAGATACCCCAGCGCAGCATTGGCAAGCTGGACCAGCTGGTGTCCGCGCTGCCCCATGAGGAGCGGCGCAGGTTCAAACAGATCTTCCATCTCAACATCACTACCGGCACGACGTTTCCGCCGGAGTCCATGCACACCTGGCTCGCGGCACGCTTTGGCTCGGTCAACGCAGTCAGGCAGCAGCGCATCGTCAAGATCACGAACCGCGCTACGATGGAAGGTACCCTATTCAATGCCCTGCGCGCCAGACGTCCAGACCAGGCCCCACCCCTTGGCGTTGATGTCCAGCGCCAGATGGAAAACCGGGAAGGATGCGATTTTTGCCATCCCCAGAACCGTACACCTGCCGACCAGTTCGGACGCGTACGGGGCGAGCATTGCGTCACGGCCTCGAATGTCGCCAAGGGCGACGGCTGGCACGCAGTAGTCATATTTGACGAGCACCATCCATTACGATTCAGTGTCAGCCAGGTGGCCGACTATGTAGACACTGCTCAGGAGTGGTTTCAAGCAGCCCATCGCGCCGACCCTGCAGCCTGCTACCCCTTCTTCCTGTGGAATTGCCTGTGGCGCAGCGGCGCCTCCATCATCCACGGTCACGCCCAGGTGACGCTCACCCGGGACATGCACTACGCGCGCGTTGAGCACTGGCGCCAGGCATCCCTACGCTACCACCAGCAGCACGGTGGCGACTACTTTGACGACCTGGTAGCCATCCACCGGACCCTCGGCCTGGTGGTCGACCATGGTTCAGCCAGTATCCTCGCCTCGCTGACACCGGCCAAAGAGAAAGAGATCCTCATCGTAGCGCCGCAGCTGGACCCCGATCTCAAGTCAGCCTTGTATCACGCACTGCACACACTCGTCGAGGAGTTGGGAGTCCAAAGCTTCAATGTGGGTCTCTACCAGCCACCGCTGTGCGATACCGCTGAGGACTGGACTCACTTCCCCTTTATCCTGCGCATCTTGAGTCGAGGCAATATGACAAGCGTCACCTCTGATGTGGGTGCAACGGAGTTCTTTGCCCAGAGCATTGTGGTCACTGACCCCTTTCGCCTGGCCGATGCGCTGGACCCCATACGCCGGGAGGAAACCCCATGAAAGTTGCCATCGAACGTCTGAACCTGGCATCGCTGGGCAAGATGGGCTGCCTGCTTGGTGCGGTAGCGGCCATTTTGCCCAGCCTACTGTGTGGCATCCTCGGAGTTGCGATGGCGGCCCTTGCCAGCCGGTGGCTCGAGAGCTGGCAGGATCTGACCATCGCCTTCCTCGGTCGTGAGATTGCCCGCTTTGACCTGGTTAGCCTCTTGCACCTGGAGGGTGTGCTCGAGTTCTTGCAGGCGCTTGCGACAGCATCTGTGCCGGGGGTGCTGTTGGGGCTCCTGGGCATGGCGCTTGCCTCGGGCCTCTTTCTGGCAGTGATCATCGTGCTGACCGGACTGGCCTACAACCTCTTGGCATCAGTCACCGGTGGTGTTGTGGTAGAGATGAGCGCAGTTACCCCCAAGGATAGTATTCCACCAGGTCCTCAGGAATAGATCTGGCCCGCATTCTGCGCGGCACACGCTTCCGCCGTTTGACAAAACCCAAACCCTGGTGTACAATGGGTTCAATATTTTGGTTTTTTGGGGAATAGGCTTAGGAGATAGCCATGATAGAAGCCTCCAAGCTTACAGCTCGGCAGCGCGCGTTCCTGGACAAACTCCTGGAGCTCTATCGCGAGCACAGGGGACCCGTTCACTACTCTGACGTGGCCGAAAGGCTGGGCGTCAACCGCTTCTCCGCCTACGACATGCTCAAGGTACTGGAGAAGAAAGGTTTCGCCTCATCCAGCTATGCCCTCAGGAGCAGCACCCCGGCAGCAGCTGGTGGACACGCCGGCCCTGGCCGATCCATCATCGTCTTTGCGCCAACGCCCGAAGCGGCTACGGCCTTTGGCGACCAACCGGACGAGAGTGCCTTGGGGGAGGATTGGCAACGTGTGCGAGAGCTTGTCCTTTCCAAGCTGGCCCAGGCCCGGGATGCGAGTCCCCGTGCGGCGCTCAGCGAGCTCCTGGCCCGGCTCCCCCATACCGACGCCCCTCTGAACTACTGCACCGAGATGATTGGCGCCTTGCTGCTGAACATGCAGCGCGTAAAAGCACGCGCCGGTGGCCTCAGCCCGTTCCGTGTCCTGGACAGGCTCAGAGCGGACGAGTCGACTGGATTGGAGGCATTGGCAGGGCTCAGTGTGGGCATCTCGCTCTCCGACAGCGAAGAGAGTGGCCGCACGCTGACTAGACGACTGCTCGATCACATTCACGGATACCAGGTAAACCTGACCAGGCTCAGCGAGGAGAAACGAGAGGCGTTGGTACGCTTCTTGGAAGAAGCACTGGAGGCGCTGGACTGACCGGCGCCAAGTCTCACAAGGAAGGGATAACCATGATCAAGATTGTCACCGATTCGACCGCCTACCTGCCGGAAGAGATCATCCGGCAGTACGACATCACTGTCGTGCCTCTGTATGTTCATTTTGGGACGGAAGCCTTTAAAGAAGGCATCGAGCTCTCCAATGAGGAATTCTACCGGCGGCTGAAGGAGGCAGCCGAGCTGCCCACGACATCTCAGCCGTCTGCCGGCGAATTCCACAGCGTGTTCGCACCACTGGTTGATGCTGGGCATGAGGTGATCACACTGACGATTTCGAGCAAGATTAGCGGCACCTGGAATTCAGCCATGGCTGCAAAAGAGATGCTGCCTGATGCGCCAATCAGCGTCGTGGACTCGCTCTCAACATCGGTCGGTTTGCACTTGATGGTCGATGCTGCAGCCGAGGCCGCTGCCGCAGGCGCCACGCGCCAGGAGATCGTGGACCAGATCGAGGAGATCAAGCAAAAGATGCAGATCTTTTTCGTGGTGGACACGCTCGAGTACCTGGCCAAGGGGGGCCGCATCGGCAATGGCAAGGCTTTCCTGGGCACCCTGCTCAAAGTCAAGCCGATCCTCGTCCTGCAAGAGGGTGCCATCGAACCCCTGGAGCAGGTAAGGTCCAAGCGCAAAGCCACCGCCCGCATGCTCGAACTCGTCGAGGAACACGTACGCAGCAACGGAAACACTGCCAAGCTTGCCATCACCAACGCTCTGGTACCCGACGAGGCAGAGGCACTGGGCCAGGAGCTGATGGGACGTCTGGGCTGCGAAGCCCCCCTTATGGGCGACCTCGGCCCCGTCATCGGCACACACACCGGGCCTGGCTGTGTAGGTATAGCTACCTATCTCTAAACCGCGAACCGCTTTCGGACATCGAAAATCGAAATCCCCCGGTGTCAACCGGGGGATTCTGGTTCTTCCTCGTCGCTGTGACCGGCAGGCGACCAACCACCTAGCTCTCGGCAATCCGCTCCAATCCCGGGCGATCGAGGATCGTGATCCGCTTGCGGCCGATATCGATGAGGCCACCGGCCTTGAAGGTATTCAGCGTCTGCGTCGTCGTTTCCCGGTAGGTGCCAATCTGCTCGCCCAGGTCTTGATGGGTCAGGCCGGTGACGGTATCCGTACCCTGCTCGTCGGCCGTCTGTAACAAGAAGGAAGCCAGCCGGGCCGGGATGCCCTTGAATGCAATCTCCTCCAGGCGAGCCTCCGTATCCTTGAGGCGGTTGCCGAGCTCCTCAAATATGCGCAACGCCACCTTGGGCTTGGTCACCAGCAACCGCTCCACATCCTGGCGGCTCATCACCAGCAGCACGCAGTCCTCGGTCGCCTCGGCGAAGGTGTTGTGCATCCCCTGGCCGATCAGGGCCATCTCTCCAAAGATCGCGCCCGGACCAACAGTACCTATCACCAGCTTTTTCCCATCGGGGGAGATGCGATAGAGCTGAACCTGACCCTCTTTGAGCAAAAAGAGTACCTCGCTGGTGTCCTCGGGCATGTAGAAGATCCTGCCCTTGCGACAGGTGGTGATCGTCGTCGCCCGATCGATCTCTTCGATCTCTTCTTCGGTCAGATCCTGAAAGATGTCGACCATCTGCAGGTAGCCGATTTTGCTGGACGGATCCTCTGACACGATTCTCCTCCCTGTACGTTCTCCTGTGCCGGGCGCAAACCCTCTGCCTCGATTATACCCCAACACAGGGGACAGGACAAACGGCGTCGGCAGGTGAGGCAGGCTGAGAGCTGGGCGAGCACCAAGGGCCAGGTTTACGGAATTGAGCCATCTATGATATAATTCTGCCCTAACTCAGTAGCATGGAGCAAGCTCATGATGAATCCTATCAATCCGATCATCTTCCAGCTGGGGGCCTTTGAGATCAGGTGGTACGGTGTCCTGATCATGACCGGCGTCGCGTTGGGCGCCTACTTTGCCTCGCGGCTGGCGACCAAACGCGGCATCGATCCCGACCATGTCTGGGGCGGGCTGATTCTCGCC
This sequence comes from Anaerolineae bacterium, assembly GCA_050117995.1. GTDB lineage: Bacteria > Chloroflexota > Anaerolineae > JAAYZQ01 > JAAYZQ01 > JBFFCR01. The sequence continues at coordinate 4,015 of JASFLR010000042.1, read as the reverse complement.
GTCGTGTTGGCCATCGCCGGCGCCCGCCTGTACCACGTCTTTTCGATCCCGGAGGGATGCACTCCGGAAACCCCATGCGGCTGGTACTGGTATCGCGAGCATCCGATAGACGCCATTGCCTTCTGGAAAGGCGGGTTTCAGGGTCTGGGCATCTATGGCGCCATCTTGGGCGGCAGCTTGGGCGTAATCATCTACTCCTGGTGGAACAAAGTTCATCCCCTGGACCTGCTAGACCTGGCAATGCCCGGCCTGGCCTTGGGCCAGTTCATCGGCCGCTGGGGCAATTTCATCAACCAGGAGCTCTACGGCCCCCCCACTGGCTCCGACTGGTACGGTATCAAGCTCAATCGGGAGCTTCCCCACCAGCCTCCGCCCGACGGGCGCTACGATCTGCTTTACCATCCAACCTTCCTGTATGAGTCGCTATGGTGCTTGGTGACCTTCATAATCCTGTACAACGTGCATTTCCGGCTTGCCGACCGGCTGCGAAAGGGTGACGTGCTGCTGGGATACCTGATCCTCTATCCTCTGGGACGATTCTTCATCGAGTTCTTCCGTCCCGATGCCTGGACCATCGGCCAACTGGCAACAGCCCAGTGGATCGCCATCATTCTCGTCGTCGGCTCCTCCATCGTGCTCGCTTTGCGCCACATTTTCTGGGATCGGGACAAGCCAGGCGCAGAGCCACCCGAGGAGCCGGCCCCTGAGGGAGCAGTTGCCGCTTAGGACAGAGGCCAGCTGAGCTGCTTTGAGTATGCCGGGATCTGCACCGGCCCACACCAAGATGGACAATCGCCCCCTGTTCTGGAGAACAGGGGGCGATTGTTGCATGGAGGCCCGGGGACAGACCCGGGCGCCAGCCACACCTTAACTACGCTTGGGCCTGGTACCGGTCGATGGCATTCGCGATCCACCAGTATCGGAACGGGCGCCCATTGTAGGCTTCGAGTGCCGCGTAGCAGCCATAGACTACCTGTGCAATGGGCATCACAATCAGCGCCGCACCCCACACCAGCGTCACGATGAGCATCGCCAACAGCAGGACCACGCCGATGAGCACGATGACCAACACAGCGCTTACAGTCCAACCAATCACCATCAGAATCGCGCCCACGAGGGCCAGGGCCAGCAGCCCAAGCAGGCCCCCCACCTGATAGACCGTCGCCTGCCGTGCCTGCTCGGTTACATACTCCGACTTGTCCCGGTATGCGTACCAGATGAGCGCCGGGACGATCGGCCCGAGGAAGGCAGCGACCCCGCCAGTTGTTACCCCCAGCACCAGCGTGAGCAGAATGCTGGCGTGAGCCAGGGCCGCCCAGTTGGTCTCATCACGCGTCAGCCCGAGGCGAGGGCCGGAAGGCACAACTTCAGGCAGCCTCTCCACCTCTGGTTCCAACTTCTTTGTCTCTGTCCGCCGGGAGCGCGGATTTGCCTCCTCTGCGCCCGGCTCCAACTTCTGGGTCACCCTCGGCGACCGCTCCTCAATCGATTCCTGGACCTTCTCTTTTTCTGACATCTCGCCAACCTCCTCCATTCTCGCTGACTGTCCCAGCTCCAGTGAACATGTAGATGGGACAGGTTGCTTCCTGTTCGTCTGTTCTCGCTCCCCTATACGTCGATCCGCGTGTTGGGTTGCACAGGGTACGGTGGAAGCATCGCCTGTTGCCCGGGGCAGGTAGCGCTAGAAGGTTGTGGCGAAACATCAGTGGATAGAACATTCCGTGGAGATCGACACAGTGGACTTGCTGTCGCAGGCAATCTTCACGAATCACACCGGGCACAGCAGACAGAAACCCAGCCAGCAACCGCCTGCTTGCCTTTCGCGCCAAACCATGCAACAACATGTGAAGTTCTCCGGAGTCTCGCGCCTTGCAGCGCAGCTGGGTTTCTCTGGACACCGCGTAGGAGGCGTCAGCCTAGAGAATGCATCGACCTATAGAATGTAGCATCCCGGCAGGGTGCATATTGGCTGTCGGTGACGAGGCATGGCGCCACCGAAGTGCCACTCTCTGTGCCAGACACAAGCGCCCTCATTCCTCCGTATCTCGTGCCAGCCACTTCCCAGTAAAGCCCAGACCACGGAGCGTAATCAGCACGAGGAGCGTGATGCCCACCGCCAACACGAACTGCGAAAGGGCCACACAGCCCCCTACGGCCGCGGCGACCAGAAGAGTGGCGGCCGTCGTTAGCCCTTCCACCTCGCCTCCGGCTCTACCGCGAATGATGGTGCCTGCTCCCAAAAAGCTAACACCGGTGATCACAGCCTCCATGATACGGATTGGATCCGCCTGCACTACCTGTCCACCCAGATCTATGCGGAATTGGCTGGTCACCACATCGCCGATCGATACCAGTAGTGCGGCGGCGCCAGCGACAAGCATGTGTGTGCGCAGACCAGCTGGCTTATCTTTGAACTCGCGCTCCAGCCCGATGATGGCGCCTAATAGCATTGCCGCAGCAACGTAGGCCAGGATCTGAAACTCTACGGAATGAAGGTTGAAAAATGTCAAACTGGTAGCCTCCTTTGCAAAAGCTGGTCAGGCCCACCTGAACAGCGGCTACTTGGCCTGAACGATGCCCTTTCCTCTCCGATCTCATCCAGTCCCTTCCTTTTCAGGTACTGGTGGCTCAAGTTGCCGATCCCTAGTACCTAAATAGCGCCGCCACCGATGCCTCGGATGGCATCTGCAGGGGCTCAACTGCATAGACGGTCCCGCCATTGAGCAAAGTCTGGACGGCAACAGAATCCAGCAGATCGCGGTCGCCTGGTTCAGTATCCCGGTGCAACTTGATCTCGTTAGTGGCAGGATCGAAACTCCCCCACCGTTGAACATCCAGAGCAACAAATGCCGTCTCAACCCTACCGTGATACGTGGCAGGAACGACCTTTTCCAGCTCGTCCAAGGCCCTATCTGTATTCGCCAACTGCCTGAAGCGGGAGAGCGCTTCTTCGCGTTCCTTCGCGAAGCGAGGCTGGACAATGGCCCAAGCCCTGCGGTGTAGTTCCTTTGCGCTAAGGTCATCGGGGTTTCCCAGCACTCCCTCATCAACCAGGAAGGCGTAGCCATTGGCTTCCTGGTAGATTGGCAACAGGTAATCGACGCCCGCGAGCACCAAGGGTGCCCGTTCGCCAGCCAGTAGATCCTGCACGCCGGTATTCAGCTCTTGGAAATACCGCAGGATATTGTCCTTCTCATCACCACTCAGTGCCCCTTGACCGTAGAAGATAGCTCGACGGCTGCCTCTGCCCCCGGACGGACCGCTAGCCGTGTGGAACTGAAGCCGCCGCTCTGGGTCATCAAAGCGCAATGCATCGGCCAGGCTCCTGGGTGCGTTCTCGAGATCCAGCTTTTCCACAGTGTACCGGGTACCCTCAAGCAGCCGGATCTCATCCTGGCTGAGGGCGAGGACGTAGAATCGTCCATCGCCGCTGAGCAGGGGCAGCAAGGGTTTGACGTGGAATCGGTCGGCAACGACTACCAATTCCTTCAAGTCGAGGGGCAGCCGATAGTGATGAGTTACCTGCGGAGAAGCAAAGATGGCGAGGCCGTCACTCTCTTTCTGCCAGAAGAGGCTATCCTTGATCAACTTGGACGCCGGCTTCAGCAGCGCTTCGACCTCAGATTTACGGAGCCCACCAGCCTGCAAGCGTTCCTCCGCCTCCGCGAGCAGTTTTTCAGGTGGATGGCGCCCTGCTGGGTTTCCTGCCCTGCCCGGTGTGTGGGCATAAAGATGGACACGTGCCAGCCATCCTCTTCTTCGATCAGGTTTCTCAGCCTGTTTCAGCCAATGATATCCATATGACTACTCCTTCTCTCCAATAGTTGTCGCAGCGTCTCCTCGGCATCTGAGACAACGAACATGATGTCGATCTTTCTGCCCTCCTGTCCCCCGCGGGCGATCTCGACGACCAAGCAGATCGCCTGCTCCAGTGTCTGCAGGTCGATGCCTCGGTCCTCCGTACAGACATCACAGACGAGCTTCTTGTCATATCATGTGGTCATACAGAGGCTCA
>JASFLR010000041.1:0-10706 GCA_050117995.1 Anaerolineae bacterium | reverse complement strand
ACCTTTGCACGACTGGACAGTAGATACACATGCAGATCTATGGCATCATAGATCTGCAATAGCGTTCTCAGCAGAATCCAATATTGGGAGGAATAGTGTGCGTAGAAAAGCTGTAGTCGTTTTGGTATTGGTGTTGACTGTACTGGGCAGTGCTGCCTGCAGTCTCTCCGATCTCTCAGCTGCGCTGTCCGAAACGCCGGAAGCACCAGTGGAAACGGCGACGCCCTGGATCGTTGAGGTGACACCCACACCGCAAAGAGTCATCCAGACATCTCTGGATGTGGAAGAGCAACTCGTCACATCCCTGTACGAACGTGTAAGCCCGGCAGTAGTGTGCATAACGGCCCCCGATCGCTTTGGCGAGTGCATCGGTTCTGGATTCGTGATCGACCTGGAAGGCCATATTGTCACCAATGATCACGTAGCGCAGGCCGCAGAGCAGCTACTAGTCACCTTGGCGGACGAGCACACGGTCTCTGCCACCGTGGTAGGTTCCGATCCGGGCACTGACCTTGCAGTCCTACAGATCGATGTGCCAGCGGCAGAACTTGCTACAGCCGAGCTAGGCAGTTCGACATCCCTTCAAGTAGGTCAGCGGGCCATTGCTATCGGCAATCCCTTTGGCCTCGAACGGACCATCACAACCGGCGTAATCAGCTCGCTTGGGCGTACGCTACGGCGCGACGACAGCGAATTTCAGATCGCCGAGGTGATCCAGACCGATGCGGCCATAAACCCTGGCAATTCGGGCGGGCCTCTGTTGGATTCACAGGGTAAGGTGATCGGCGTCAACTCGGCCATTGTATCCGAGAGTGGCACCAACTCCGGCGTGGGGTTTGCCATCCCGGTGGACATCGTCCGGCGAGTGGTACCAGAACTGATTGCGGAGGGTCAGTTCCGCCATCCCTGGATCGGCGTTACTGGGCGGAGCATCTCACCGGAGATGGTGGAGGCCGCGGATCTACCGGTAGATACTGGAGTCCTGGTCTTTGAAGTGGAGCCGAGCAGTCCGGCAGAAGAGGCAGGCCTACGTGGCGGCGACCAGCAGATCATGGTTTCCGGTATACCTATGCGGGCAGGCGGGGATATTGTGATTGCCATCAATGATGTAGAGGTCAAGCGATTTGACGACGTGGTCAACTACCTGGCTAGCAATACAAGCGTGGGCGACTCGATCACGCTAACGGTGATCCGTGCCGGAAGCGAGTTGGATCTCACCCTCACCCTCGAGGCGCGCCCTGAAGATCGCTAGGGGGGCTGCACAGAGCTCATGCCGGTCGGGAAATGGAATTGCCCTCACGTGATGACAGATTTTCTGGCCCACAGCCGGGTATCAGGGTCCGGGCAGCGCGGGAAGAGAGGGCTTTGCGAATTCTGATGGTCGATGACGGCGCGGTGATCGCTGGTACGGTACAATCACAGCTAGAGAACAGCGGGTACGACGTGTTGATAGCCAAAGACGCTCAGATGGCGCTGCATCTGCAGCGCCGCGAGCGGCCTGATCTGGTGCTCGTGGATCTGATTCCGTGGAACGCCGATAGGACCGAGATTGGCAGAGACGCAGCCGCAAAGGCAGACCTGGCTGCGATGCCCCTGATCACTCCCACGGTTTGCTCGGACCAGATAGCCAGGGATGGCCCCGGGGTTCTGATCTGGATACAGGTATTCGCCAATGCAGCCCACTTTAGCGTGCCAACAGACTCGCCCTAGATTTCAATCTCTACACCTACTCCTGCTTCACGTGCTAGAGCGTAGACTTGGGCAGCGGTGCTGGCATCTTGGACTGCCAGCCCTACTGACTTGAAGAGTGTGATCTCCTCATCCGACTCACGGCCTGGCTTCAGACCTGCAACAATCTCGCCCAAGCTGGCGTGGATATGGTCTTCGGTGATAGCCCCCTCTTTCAACGGGATGATCAAGTCACCCGCCTCCACCAGACATGCAGCAGCCAGGTCAGGCACCAGTTTGGACCTCTGCAGCGTCAGTGTGTCAAGTTCGCGAGTGTTGGGTGAGTGAGAGCCGATCCCGTTGATGTGTGTGCCCGGTGCAAGCCAAGCCCCCTCAAAGATCGGCTCATTGCTAGAGGATGCAGCTACGACGATGTCATTATCGACGCACGCCCGCGGATTCTCGGTGGGCTCGATGGCTATCGAAAGACGATTGGACATCTCGGCAGCAAACTTGTCACGCCCCTCCTTCCACGGATCAAAGACGAATGCCTGTTCGATCGGGCGAACTTCGCACACAGCCATCAACTGAGTGCGAGCCTGCACCCCAGCCCCAAAGATGCCTACACTGCGGGCATCCTCTCGCGCCAGATACTTGGTCGCCACACCCGATACCGCGCCCGTACGCATCGCAGTGAGGAAGCCAGCATCCATGATCGCTAGCAGTGCCCCTGTGCGCGGATCATTCAGAAGTAACGTGCCAATGGTCGTTGGCATGCCGTGCTTTGAAGGATTATCGGGGTAAACGGTGACGACCTTCAGCGCCAGCGAGCCCACCTCACCTACACCGCCGACGTATGCCGGCATCCCCAGATGAATGCCATGGTGTTCAGAGATGCGAATCGCCGTACGCTGTGGCATAATGACGTTACCCATCGCCAATTGTCGAAATCCCTCTTCGACAGCAGCGATGGCGTCCTTCATAGCTAACACTTTCTCAACGTCCTTGCGGGTTAGTAGCAGTGGCATATCTTCACCCCTCCCTCTCCTATCAAACTAGCGTCCGACTGGCGGCGCCGCCCCGCCTCGGTATGCAGCGGCCCGCTGACACCAGGCCCGCCTGCACGCGCCACACCGGCTTTCATTATAGCGCGCAATCAGTGAGCTGGCAAGACCCTGGCGCATCGATTGGTAGCAAGTCAGTCTATCAGCAGTCGCTCAAACACATGCTCAGGCAGAGCGTCCAGCCGGTCGACGATGATATCGGCCGCGCTCAGAGATTCTGCATCGCTCGTGCTTGTCACAGCTATGCACTGCATACCAGCCCGCCTGGCAGCCTCCACACCAGCAACTGCATCCTCGACAACGACACAGAAATCAGGGGAAACGCCAAGCCTCTCTGCCACCGTGAGGAACAAAACCGGCTCCGGCTTGCCCGGCATGTCTACCCCTGAAACGATCGTGTCAAAAAAGTTGCGGAGCCCAAGATCATCGATCAGCACATCGATATTAGCCATCGGTGCCGAAGAGGCGATGCCCTGACGAAAGCCTGCACGCTGAAGGCGATCAAGCCAGGTGCTCACGCCAGGGAGTGGCTTGGCATGGCCTCGAACCGCAGCACGGAATCGGGCTTCCTTGCGGTCGCCGATCTCTGACAACAACTCGGGCGTGAGCTGCTCTCCCAGAAGCTGTGACAGGATGCCGGCGTTATTCATGCCAAAGGTCTTGCGGTGAAACTCACGCGTGAACTCGACGCCATGCTCGGCCAGTACCTCGCACCAGGCCTCGTAGTGAAATTCACCAGTATCTACCAGCACGCCGTCCATATCCCAGAGAACAGCCCGTGTACTCATCCCAATACTCCTATGCTCTGTCGTGGGCCCGGCACCTACGAGTGCTGCATGCAGTCATGTTGGCTTGCACTGGTACACAGGAGGCCGATCAGTTTAGGCTTGTTCTCTCGCCTGGTTGGAGCACGCGGACTTCGGTGTGCGGGGCCATTTGCGCGGCGTACTCAGCAAAGGCATGTGGAGGGAAGCTGAGATGGCTGGCACCTCTCCAGAACGAGTCGGGACCGAGAAAACGAAATGAGCCCCAGTGTATCGGCACTGCAACTGCGGGTTGCAGCCTATTCAGTGCCTGAGCAGCCGTTAGCGGCGTCAAGTGCCCCGCGCCTACCCTGGGGCTATAACCCCATACAGGCAGCAGAGCCAGATCCAGGTCAAAGTCCTGTCCTACGTTGTGCATCTCATCAAAGAGGTCAGTGTCTCCGGCGAAATAGATCGAGAGGCGGTTGCGCATCACGTAACTGAGACAGGCATCCATAGGCCGTGGTATCGACAGCGCTTGTCCGTGCATCGCAGGCAGCGCTGTGATCTCAACATCCCCGGCTTGGACCTTGTCGCCCTCTGCCACCTCATATACCTGGACACCAGCCCACCGCTCCAGATACCTGCCACTGCCCTTGGGGGCGATGATCGTTGTCGTGGATGGCAGCGATCGCAGCGAAGGCAAATCCGCATGATCATAATGCAGATGCGATAGGAGCACGATATCCGGCGCACGTTCAGCCAGCAAAGCGCGCACTGGGTTCCGCCCGTGACGCTGGAGAAACAGCACACGATCCCGCAGTAATGGATCGGTCAACACTCGAATCCTGCCAATATCCACAATGACCGTGGCATGTCCAACATAGCTAACTATCGCCAAATGATACCCCCGTTGTTCCGATACTCCCGGGGCCCGAAAGCCCGGCGCATTATACCCCTAGAGGGGTATCCTGTCAATCCTCATCCGGTCCTTGTTGTCACGTACTGTGAGATCTGATGTCCCCGGGCGGGAACATCGAGCCGAGGTCGCCTGCCCCCGATGCATATGGACTGCAATAGACCCTAGCTGTCGTAGCCCTAACAAACTCACCGATCGCCATAACCTCTGATGACATCAAGTTGCAAAACACCCGGAGTATGGTATAATAAGGGGCGGTCGCCACCGCTTTGCACCTTTAACAGAAGGGGTTGCGGGCGGTTTTTTATGTGTTCGGGAGGAGATAGTAGATGTCCGTTCACAGCGAGGGCCAGAACGACGTAACACTAGCCAGGACGCTGAGTCTATTCGATGCCACCATGATCGGCGTTGGAGCCATGATCGGCGCCGGGGTCTTTGTGTTGACCGGCATCGCCGCAGGCGAAGCAGGACCGGCAGCCATCATCGCTTTTGCCCTCAACGGTATTGTTACACTCTTTACTGCTTTCAGCTACGCCGAGCTCGCCTCGGCAATCCCCGAGGCCGGAGGCGGTTACTCCTTTGTCAAGCGTGCCATGCCGTCTGTCGTTGGCTTTTTCGCAGGTTGGATGCTATGGTTCGCCTACACGGTGGCCTGCGCTTTGTACGCGGTCGGTTTCGGTGGCTATTTCATTGAACTGCTTGGCAGCTATTGGCCTGCGGCTCACGCTGCGCTGATCGGATCACTAGGACACCACGCCTCGATCGCAGTGGTGACCTTTGTCATCAGCGCATTCTTCATTGGGCTCAACTACCTCGGCGCTGATGTGACCGGCAAGGCCGAGAATATCGTGACCATGGCCAAGATCATTATCTTGGGAGTATTCATCGCCTTTGGCCTTAGTGCCTTTTTCCAGCATCCTGATGCGCTATCCGCCTTCTCCCCACTCTTCCCCAAGGGCTTTGGCGGTGTGGCCGTTGCCATGGGACTTACCTTTATCGCCTTTGAAGGATACGATCTGATCGCAACGGTGAGCGAGGAGGTAAAGGAGCCCACAAAGAATATTCCAAAGGCTACCTTCATTTCCCTTGGTATTGCCGTTGTCATTTACCTCTTCATACTTCTCGTCTCTATCGGCGCCGTCGATCCGACCGAGTTTGACGTCTATGGCAAAACATATGATCAACTCCCCCCAGCGCTAGAGATCCACGAAGCTATCGATCCTGCAGATCCCGCGATCAACACATCATGGGAGATACTGGGTATCTACAAGGAGACAGGAATCGTACGTGCCGCCGAAAACTTTATGCCACAGTTTGGTGTAGCGCTGATTGTCGTCGGTGGTCTCTTCTCCACCATGTCAGCCCTCAACGCAAGTGTTCTGGCCTCCTCACGCGTGGGCTTTAGCATGGGGCGCGAACGGATGCTACCCGGGATTCTGGGGGCCATCCATCCCCGACGCCGGACGCCTCACATGGCAGTGCTGATCACCGGCCTCATTCTCCTGGTCATGGCTGTGGGACTGCCAATCGAGGTGGTTGGCTCGGGAGCCAGCCTGATGTTTCTGCTCTCATTTGCGCTGACCAACGCTGCGATGATCGTAATCCGGCTGCGCGAGCCCGATTTGCAGCGAGGATACCGAGCCCCGCTATTCCCTTGGCTTCCGATCCTGGGTATCTTGTTCAACCTGGGCCTGGCCATATACCTTTTCACTTTCCAGCCAATTACGTGGTATGTAGGGCTGGCATGGTTGGCAATTGGCGCTGTCGTCTACGTAGCCTATACTGGACCCGCCACAGGACAGGAAGAACGCCTACCGGTCAAGATTCTGCATGAGGAACGACTTGTGCCCAAAGAATACAAGGTACTCGTCCCTCTGGCGAGTGAGGCGCAGGCGCGGATGCTTGGCATCTTGGGGGCTGCCATCGCCAAAGTACACGATGGTGAGCTGTTGGCATTGCACGTGGTCCAGGTGCCTGTACAGCTCTCCCTCTCTGATGGGCGCATGTTTCTCCGGGAAGGTAAACCTATCTTGGATGCAGCTATCGAGCAAGCCAGAGGAGTGGACGTTCCTGTGCACACCATGATCCGGTTGGACCGCCACATTGGCCGGGCGATCAACGAGACAGCGCGGCAGCGTCAGGTGGATCTGATGATCCTGGGTTGGCCTGGTCACACCGACAGCCCGCGTAGTGCATTTGGTAGTGTCATCGATCTGGTGGCCATAAATCCCCCGTGCGATCTGGCAGTCGTCCGTTTCCGCAAGCGACGCAGCCCCAGACGCATCCTGGTACCCACCTCTGGCGGGGCCAACACCAGCCTGGCCATCAAGTTGGCCATTGACCAGGCCAAAAGCTATGCAACAGAAACCGGCGAGGAACCAGTGATCACGCTGATGTACGTGTGCCTGCCAGCGGATGCCTCCCCTGAGAAACGTGCAGGTGGATTCGAACTACTGCGGAGTCTCGCCGCGGGCTATGACTACCCCATGGAAGTGACGGTACTTGCGGACGATGATGTAGTGACTGGCATCGTAAAGGAATCGGCAAACCACGATCTTGTCGTCATCGGCAGCACCGGCGAGCGGTTGTTTGAACAGGCTCTCTTTGGCACCATTCCCGAGCGCGTGGCCCACAGCGCACCGATCACCGTAATCATGGTAAAAGGGTACAAAGGGCCGATTCGCTCCTGGTTCCGCCGCAACTTCTCCTGGCTCTTTGCGGTGGGCGAGCGACGCAGGCGTAGAAGAACTAGATGACTGGCAGTCAAGAATTCTGATTTGCCAAATCGTAGCGCTTGTGCTAAAATGCCCGCCATGCTCGCTGATACAGAGCGATGAGAACCGGAATGGTTTCCTGGAAACGCATGATTTCTTCGGACCCCGGGCCGAGTCTGCCTATTGAGGGCTTGGCTTGGGGTGCGTTCTTGTAGAGAACCTGACACATTTACTGGTAACTTGTAGCTGAGGATATATAGAAGCGGAGGAGCTGACATGAAAGAACGTGCCAACTCGACAGCAAGTACCTTGCGCACCCTGCTCGAGGGCAAAACAGGGGGATGGATCCTCAACGTTGTGATCGTCGTCCTCGTGATCGCGGGCCTGCTATTGCCACCGGTATCCGCCCAGGAGCGTGTCTTCGAAGCTGGGTTCCAAGCCATTGGCCGCGATGAGGGAGGTTCCGTCCTAGACAGTGACGGAATGCAAATCACGGTGCTGCCCGAAGGTCTGGACAAAGACGTGAAAGTGAAGCTGGAATCTGTGCCGATGGCCGGTTTCCTGGAAGGTTCTGCTGGCAGAGACCTAAAGGAGGCGGCTGAAGCACTGCCGTCCACGCTGCACGTCCGTAGCCCCATCTACGAGATCGGCCTCAAGGGACCGATGCCAACTGATGTCGTGCTGACGGTACCGATCCCAAACAATGCCGAGCCGTACGAGACGCTCTCTCTCTACAGCTGGAGTGGCGAGGGGTGGGAGTTCGTTCCGAGTCAACTCATCCTCGAGGATGATCTTCTGGAATCGAGACTGGATTATCTTCCCCAATCCGTCGCCGCTTTCCAAAGCACACCTCGACCGCCACTGGTGAGCGCCGAGTTGCCCGAATACGTGTCACTGCCTGAATGGGGCGACCAGTCCTTGTCGGAACTGAATCCGCTGGGCTACTACATGGGTCCTGAGAACGACATTCAGGGTAGTCTGCCCAGCCTGCCCGAGACAGAGGGACAGGAATCGTTCCGTGTGCTCCCCACACTCCGCAACTGGACCGATGATGGTGTGGTGCGCAGCGATCTGGTGGACAACATGCTGGTGGTCCCCGAAAGCCGCGATAGTCATGCCCAGGCTATTGTCGATCTGGTCGTGGCCGAGATGTATGCCGGCATTGACCTGGATTATCGAGGCATCACGCCTGATCTGCGCACCGAGTACACTGACTTTGTGCAGCAGCTGGCCGATGCACTCCATGCCAACGGCAAACGGCTAACACTGCATGTTGAGGCTCCTATCCAGATTTCTGAGGAACGCTGGGAAACTGGCGCCTATGATTGGAAGGCCTTGGGACGCAGCGTGGATGGATTCAAGTTTCCAGCCATTCAGGATCCCGGCGCCTACGTACCTGGCGGCGCCATGGAAACGCTCCTGTGGTGGGCCGCGGGTGAAGTCGAGCGATACAAGCTCCAACCCATGTTCACTGCACGGAGTGTGGAGAACGCCGGCGGTGTCATGCTTGAGCGGACCTACCGCGACGCCCTGGCTGAACTCAGCAGGCTGACAGTAGCCGAAGGAGATGATCTCCTCATTCCTGGAGAAAAAGTCACCGTCAGCCTGGATACGCTAGGTGTCGAATTCGACGAGAGCTCCGGTCGCTACTGGTTCACGTATGTCGACGGGGCAAGTGGGCAGGAGCGGACCGTATGGCTGGAAGATGCCAGCAGCCTGTCTCGCAAACTCGCGCTGTTGGAACGCTTCAATATCGGCGGTGTCGCCGTACGCGCTCTGTGGGATGAGGGCAACGATCCGCGCTTGTGGGACGTTGTGCGCGATTACCAGTCCTCCGTCCAGGGGAACATGGCCATGGTCGACAGCAGTTTCTCTGTTCTGTGGACTGTTGAGGACACAGAGGGCGGCCTCTATACGGAAGAGGAAACTGGCCTGGATCAGACGCAGTACACATGGGTGGCGCCCAACAAGCCTGGCAAGTACGAGATCGGGGCTTCCATCGTGGCCAACCTAGGGCAGACTGTCGCGGGCAGCGCGCGCATGGCCGTGCTCGTGGAGGAGCCCACACCCACGCCCACCCCACCTCCAACGGCGACTCCTATTCCGACTGAGACTCCCACACCCACGCCAACACCTGAACCCACTGCAACACCAAAGCCAACAGCCAAGCCCAAGCCTGCTGCAACCAAGACAACTTCAACGACATCCAGCAACCCACCGCCGAACACCAACTTTGGCTACGGCATCCAGGCACATATGGTGCACAATGGTCAGGCAGGCACAGTCATGGCCAAGACCAAGGATCTGGGCTTTAGCTGGGTTAAGCAACAAGTCGAGTGGTATGCTCACGAACCTGCCAAGGGTGCGTACGAGTGGGGCGCGCTGGACGAGATCGCTGGCGCCGCTAATGCGGCAGGTGTCAAGATTCTGTGGAGCGCCGTCAAGGCGCCAGCCTGGGCCCGCGCGGGACAGGACCTGAGCGTGGAAGGCCCACCTAACAACCCACAGGACTATGCCAACTTTGTCGGTGCTCTGGCCTCCCGCTACTGTGGGACCAGCGTCAAGGCCATCGAGGTCTGGAACGAGCAGAACCTTCACTACGAGTGGGGGAATATGACCATCGATCCGGCCGCCTATATGGCGCTACTCAAGCCCGCGTACACCAGGATCAAGCAGGTCTGTCCGAGCATGATCGTGGTCAGTGGCGCGCTGACGCCTACTGGTGCGCCAGCTCCGGTAGCCATGGACGACTACCAGTACCTGGAAGGCATGTACAGGAACGGGCTAAAGAACTACAGTGATGCCATTGGCGCCCATCCAAGTGGTTTCAACGTTGCGCCCTGGGTACGGGGCGGCCAGGACGCCTGTGACTTTATCACACAGCAGGGTTCGAGCTTCCGCGGTCCGTGCAACACACTCCATCACTCTTGGTCCTTCTACGCCACGCTCAATGGCTACTACCGGATCATGCAGAATTATGGCGATGGCAAGAAAAAGATCTGGCCCACGGAGTTCGGCTGGGCGTCTGGATGGACCGGCGCGCCGGGCTACGAATACGCCGACGACAACACCCTTCAGGAGCAAGCTGAGTGGACTGTCAGGTCTTACCAGTTGATGAAACAATGGGGGTTCGTGGGCGTGGCCTTCCTGTGGAACCTGAATTTCCGCGTAGTCAATTCCACTGGTGAGGTGGCCCAGTGGGGCATCGTCTGGGAGGACTGGAGCCCCACACCAGCCTACAACGCACTCAAGAGTATGGCCAAGTAGCGGCTGTGACGGGAAGTATCCAGGGCACGGGCTATATCACCCGTGCCCTGTTGCATCCAGACACAACCAGCGCACCGGCGCGACCATGACTTTGTGGCCCGGGCAGCCATTGCCCTACTTCCGAGCGGCTCGGAACGGGTCTCGGACTCTCGAGGTGGTATAGATGACGCAAGATGAACGCACCAAGCAGGAGCAGACCGGCAGCACTAATGGGAACGGCCCTATGCGCCTGGTCACCTTTCTGGGCATCGCTATCCTACTTGCCGCCATCTTTGCAGGCGCTACCTTCATCATTCAACTTGTATCAGAGCCCGACCCTACTCCGGTCATC
>JASFLR010000040.1:0-10818 GCA_050117995.1 Anaerolineae bacterium | reverse complement strand
AGGGATCACCGTTTCGTGACTCGATATGTGCAGGCCGCCATTGTGTATAGGCTGGCCTGTGCCGTTGAAGGCAAGACCGCCGCACCCTGCGGTGATTTGGCCTGCGCAAAGGAGGTGGTGCACGCGCATACGTGGTTGTGAATTGACAACGACCTGACAACGACCAAAGGAGAATCCCAATGGATCATCGGACTTCCAAGCAACTACAATGGCGTGTCATCGCCATCCTCTGCATCGCCGCGCTGGTAGTTCCAGCCAGCGCCGTCGCCGGTCCGCCGGTACAGGCCCCCTACGATGCCATCCCCTACCCGGAGATCGCAGCCAAGCTGTACGAGATCGAATCCAATAGCAACCGCGTGAAGGTTGAGGTCATCGGCCAGTCAGCCGGTGGGCGCGACCTCTTCCTGGTCACCCTTTCCGATCCGCAGGCGATGGGCCGCCTGGGCAAGTACCAGGCCATTCGCCACACGATGCTGACCGATCCAGAGAAAGCGCAGGATATGATTGAGAAGTTCGGCGACTTTAAGGTGCCGTTCTTCATCAACGCCAGCATCCACGGCACAGAGTATCCCGGAACCGACGCGGCGATGAAGCTGATCGAAACCCTGGCCTACGGTGATAGCGAAGAAGTGCGCGCCATCTTGGACAGCGTGATCCTGCTGGTCAACGTGGTGGCCAACCCCGATGGGCGGGTGCTGAACACGCGCTACAACGCCAACGGTTTTGACCTCAACCGGGACTTTATCACCCAGTCACAACCAGAGACCGAGGCCATGGTGCGCGTCCTCACCGAGTGGAATCCCATGGTCCTGCTGGACCTGCACGGTTTCTACAACCCGATGCTGATCGAGCCCTGCACGCCACCGCACAACCCCAACTACGAATACGACCTGTTCATCAAGTGGGCGTTCGATCAGGCCCTGGCTATGGAAGCTGAGTTGTATGACCAGCTAGGCTTTGAGGCCCAGATTCCCTACCGTGACTGGGACGTGGGCTGGGATGACTGGGCGCCCAGCTACACACCCATGTATGCCATGTTCCATGGGGCCTACGCATACACCCTGGAGACCTCCTACCGCGACGAGCGCGGCGTTGACGCCCACTTTGCCGCGGCATGGGGCGCCCTTAAATTCGTATCAGAGAACAAAGAGGGCATGATCTACGATCAGATCGAGATCTTCCGCCGGGGCTATCTGGACTTGCCCCAGGTGCTGATCCCGCCAGAACTGCTGCCCGACTATCCCCAGTACCAGGACATGATCCTACAGGACTTTCCCCCAGGCTATGTGATCCCGGCCGGCCCGCCGTTCCAGTTGAGCCAGCATCAAGCCGCCCGACTGGTCGACTTTTTGCTGTTCAACGACGTGCAGGTGCATCAGGCAACCCAGCAATTTGAACTGGATGGAGTCCAATATCCCGAGGGGACCTATGTGGTTTGGATGGATCAGCCGAAGCGCGGCATGGCCAATACGATCCTGGAAAATGGCATGGACCTTTCGGACATCGAGGGCCTAACCTTCTACTCGCCGCCCACGGTGTGGAGCGTCCCCCGGTTCTGGGGTGCCGATCTGGTGGTTCTGGACGAGAAACTCGAGATCGAGACCGCCGAGATCAAGGCTGCGGATCCGCCTCAGGAGTCGGTGGAGGGCGGTGAGGCGGCTGCCTACGCCTACGCGCCCACCAGCATCGCCGCCATCCAGGCCACCAATGCACTGCTGGCGGATGGGGTGGACCTCTTCCGTGTAGAGGCGCCGTTCGAGGACGCAGGCCGCACCTTTGAAGAGGGGACCTTTATCCTGCCACCTAATGCTGTCATCGCCAACAATCTGGCAAGGGCGTACGGGTTGGAGATCTATGCCCTGGCAGGTCATCCCACAGAGGCGGTGCCCATGCACGCGCAGCGAATTGTCGCGGTGGTCAGCGAAGGGGGCGAAAGCCTGCTGGCGCGGTTCGGGTTCAATTTCGACGCCATGTCAATGCAGGACCTGAACGCAGGCCCCGATCTGGCTTCGTACGATGTGTTCGTCAACGACACTGCCTCGCTGGATTATGCGGGACTGAGCGCCAAGGGCCGACAGGCGCTCCAGAGCTTTTTCGACGCAGGCGGCGACTATGTCGGCCTGGGCAGGGGCGGCGTCGATCTGGTCCAGGAGATCGGCCTCATGAACTTTGCCGAGTACAACCCGCCAGGGAACTCGCTCGTGCGCGTGGGCTTTGCCGCCGGTGACCCGGTATCCGCCGGATTCGGCGAGGAAGGCTACGTCTTCTTGAACGGCGCAACGCTCTTCAGCGGGCTGCCGGATGACGTGGACGTCGCAGCTAGCCTCGACGACACAGACTTTGTCCTCTCCGGCTACTGGCCTGGCTGGCAGGAGAGTGGGGCCGGCGGGGCCGCGGTCGCCATCCACAAGACCACCGGCACTCAGGACGTGACGCTGATCGGGTTCGATGCGCAGTTCCGCGCTCACGCGGAGAATGGCTTCCGCATGGTAGCCAACGCAATCTATAACGGTCTGGACTGAGTTCCGGTTTACCGAGCCCAATACTAAAGAGGCGGCGGACTTGAGGTCCGCCGCCTCTTGAATATGGCCTTGTGTTCGCTCAGCGCATCACCCCGCGTAGGGTGAGGGCGATGCATCCGACGAGGATGACCAAGAAGACGAGCTGGGCGATGCGTCCCTGCTTGTTAAACCACACGGCAACACCCTCCTGGCTGCGATCGAGGGTATAGGGCAAGAGACTCAACACCAGCAGGACCAGGATTGGAACCAGCACACCAGCCAGAAACGGGGATGCGATGCGCAGCAACTCCTGGATCCACAGGAAGAACCAGGGGGCCTTGGGCTCGGCGACCAGTGCGGTGGGGTCAGCAGGCGGGCCCAGGGGGGCGTCGACGAGCACGCTCAACCCGGTCAGTATTGCCAGAGTCAAAAGCATGGCAATGATCTCCATGCGGAGCAGCTGTTCTCTGTTCGCCCGTGGCGTGGACGCCACGTGCGAGATGCCCCCATCGCGGCGGACGCGAAAGATGTGCCACGAGGTCAAGGCCGCAGCCACGAGCGCCAGGGCTAGCACGTGCCAGGTGTAGAAGCGGAGTAGCGCGGGCGCGCCCACACTCTCTCCCCCTATTAGGAAGTCATGTAGCACTGTGCCGATGCCTGGGACCGACTTGATCAGGTTGGTGCCCACCATCAGCGCCCAGGCAGTATCCTGGTCCCATCGCAGCACAAACCCGGTAAAGTCGAGCACCAGGGTGAGAAACAGCAGCGCCACCCCAATGAGCCAGTTCAGGCGGCGGGACTTGTAGCCGCCGCTGAGCACAACGCGGGCCATGTGCAAGATCACGGTGCCAACCATCAACTGCCCGGCCCAGAAGTGCATATTGCGCAACAGCCAGCCATAGGGGGCCAGGTAGGTGATCTGGCGGATCGATTCATGGGCGCCTTCCGGTGTGGGCACGTAGATAAACATCTCGATCACGCCAGTAATGCCCAATACCAGGAACAGCAGCAACGAGATACCCCCAAGCCCGAATGTGTAAAAAGGGCGTACCTCACGAGCAGGTATGGTTGGGGGATGCAGATGGGCAAAAAAGTTGGGACGACGATTCGACATTGACCCGTCCTGTTGAATAGGCTTCCTCAGATAACCAAACGCACTGCAGGCTCGACCGGTTCAGATCGGTCCACCATAAGCTGGCCTTGTTCCTCATCGAACCAGAGATAGAGGTGTTGCAGCGGTTGGGTGGCTGGTCCGCTCAGCGCGCGCCCCTCCTCATCAAAGAGACTGTCGTGGCAGGGACACATGAATCCACCATCCTCGAGAGTTTCTACCAGGCAGCCGAGGTGCGGGCACACAGCGTCCAGAGCAAACAGACCGTTGTCATCGTGACCGACATAGAGCCGTGCCTCGGCTACATAATTCCACGACCTGCGAGGATAGTTTTCCGGCTGGCCCAGGGGCAGAATGGTCGAGTCCGACCCGGGAGGCTTGTATGAAAGAAATCGAATCGTCTGGGCTACCGCTACGGTGACGGCGGCAGCCACCGAGCCCTTGGCTAGCAAGTTCAGGAACGAGCGACGATTCAGTCGCCTGAACCCTCTGCTTGATGCCTCCTGCCCTGGCGTGTGTTGCTCTTCAGTCATAGCCCGTACCTGGCGAATGAACCCGCCATCCTCCCTTCGCGCATATCTTCAGATTTGGTGACACACTACGATGCCGGGGCTGCCTGCCGCCTGGCAAGCCATGTGACAGAGAACAGGGCCACCAGCGGCGCCAGCGTGGCCAATGCCAGCCCGGCGCCAGAGACCACTGGTCCGGTCCCCTCATTGGGCAGTGGGCGTCCATTCTCGTGCAACAGAAAGCTGGTGAGCGCCCAATACTCCTCATCAGCCAGAGCGCCAGGGCGTTGCGGCGGCTGGGTCGCGCGCAAAAAGGCAAATAGATCCTCCGGCGTCTGAAAGATACGTAGCGCCTGCGGCGGGCCAATCACCGCCGGAATGGTATGCGGAATATAAAAGGCCGCAAGCTGTGATCTCCCTGTATGGCATCCGCGCCCCCAGCAGTTCTGGTGATCCTCCACCCATACCTCGCGCCACTCATCGGTCAAACCCTGGCCCCGGTCTCCGTGGCACGGCATGCAGTGAAAATAGTACAAGTTGCGCCCGATGTCGACCTGGGTGGGTGACTCGGGCAGCACCGGTTCCGCCAGACGGTCCTCTTCGGCTATCTGCGGGGTGGGGGCGGCAGCAGTCTGGGGGGCGTCGGCCCCCTGCACCACGACGACTTGGCTGCCCATCCACGACAGGACGAGCAGCGCTGCGAAAGCCAGGCTGCCCAAGCAGCGCACAGCGGACATCCTTTGTCCGTTTCTCATCTGCTATCCTCGCACCTAGAGCGCCCGGATCACCCAGAACACGACTGCGCCACATAGGAGGAAACCCACTATCACTACGGCTGCGATCTGCTCCGTCTCGAAGGCAGTCTTGTGCGTCTGCACAAGTCCAGGGGCGACCAAGATGTCTGCAGCGTTCTCAGGGCCCAGCGGCTCCTTGACCCGCTCACAATCGCAGGTCCCTTCCTCATTGCAGTCCTCACACTTTTCGTGGTCGGGCAATGGTTTTCCCAGATCAATGCCGTTGGCGTCGAGCAAGTAGGCAGTGAGCCCCCAATACTGCTGATCCTGGAAGAGGCCGGGGAAAGGCCAGGGCATTGTGGTCTTGAGATACTCAAACAGATCCTGGGCTGTATCGTATCCTGTCAGCGCGCCTGGACCAACGACAAGCGGCGATGTACGTGGTATCTCAAAGCCCTCGGGGGGGTGATTGGGGGCGTGGCACTTGGATTGCCAGCAGTTCATGTCTGCGGGGTCCAGCACGGTACGCCATTCCTCGGTGAGCCCCTGCCCCCTATCGCCATGGCAGACCATGCAGGACATCCAGTACTCCAAATGTCCTATCTCTATTTGTGTCGGCGGGTCGGACATGAATGGAGCATCCAGCCGCTCATTCGGGGCCATCCCCGGGTGAGCTGTGACTGTATCGGCAAAGGCCGACGCAGCGCCCCATGCCACCTCGGTCGCTTCCGGACTGGCTGTACCTGGGTCGCCATCCGACATCCAGACGAGAGTCACCGCCAACGCCAGGAGTAGCACCAGGATCAGGCCAGCAACAGCACCGCCTGCCCATAACCACCGGCTCTTACCCTTCAGCATCGTCTTTGCCATCCCTTCCCTCAGATTCAAGACAAGCCCCAGTGCAGCCCAAAGTATAAATGAGGCTGGTTTTCTGTGCAAGTGCGGCCTCGGCGTGGTGCAATATGTGTATGGGAACGCCCAACCGCTTCAAATCGCTCTGGCGCGGGCTTAGCGCTTTTGCACGCCCACTGCCTGCTCTGTCAACAAGAGCACCGTGGCGGAGCGTCCGGTGGCAGCCAGTCAGGGAGTCGCAGCCATGCCGCAGCCGGCGACCACCAGCACGGATAGTACCAGGCATAGCCTGGCGATGGTCCTATCACAGGCTCGTCGTTGCACCTCGATTTGAGTTGTTATGGCATATCGGTGGGAGCCATATCAGGCCGCCCTTGTCGCTACTCCGGGTTGCTGTTCCTCCCTCGCCACCCCAGGAGCTGCAGCCAGCGCTGCCACCCCTCCTTCCACCGGAACGATCTGGCCCTGATCGTGCCCACGATCCCAAAGGGCAGGAAGATGACGATCAGCATGAAGATGGTGCCATAGACCAGCGTCCACGAAGAGCCGAACCACCTCTCCAGCCAGTAGCCCAGCAACTGCACGATAGTCGCGCCAATGATCGGGCCGACCAAGGTGCCCACACCGCCGATGATCGTCATGGCCAGAGCGTCAATAGTCGAGGTCACGCTGAGCACCGCCGGCGTGATGCTCACATTGTACAGGGCAGAGAGCGCGCCTGCCAAAGCGGCAAAGATGCCCGCCGCCACAAAGGAGATCAGCTTGTACCAGAAGGTATGATATCCGATCATCGTCGCCCGGTTCTCGTTGTCGCGAGCGGCGATCATCACCCGTCCCGTTGGCGATTCCACCAACCGCTTGGCCGCGAGGAACACAACCACGAAAAAGATGAGGGCTAAATAGTAGAACCGGGTGCGGTGATCGGTTGCGCTGAGGTAAGAGGGTACCGGGAATCCATGCAGCCCGTCGTCCGCGCCCGTGTACTGGCGAAAGTCTCCAGCCAGGGCCAGGATGTAGAACATCTCGGCGAACGCCAGCGTTACCATGGCCAGGTAGACGCCCTTGACCCGCAACGATAGCACGCCAAAGATTAGGCTCTGCAGCAAGGCGATGGCAAGGACGGCCAACAGCGCCCAGCCAAGGGGCCAATCAAAGTTCTTGCCGATCAGGATGGCGACGACATAGCCCCCGGTGCCAAAGAACATGGCGTGCCCAAAGGAGAGGATGCCTGTAAAGCCCAGCAAGAGATCGTAGCTCATGGCAAAGATGCCCAGAATGAGCATGCTGATGATCATACCCTGCCAGAACTTGGCATAACCGCTGCCGGCTCGCTGCATGAGCGCATCGAAGAAATTTGCCCCCTCCTGGACCGCATCCGGTCTGCCCATGGTCAGCCCGGCAATAAAGGGAAAGAGAACCAGCACTATGAGCACCAGGAGGTAAGGCCACCATCGCTTCCACCAGCGGGCCAGCGGCGATCTGCTGTTTAGTGAAGTGCTTGCCATGTGCTTACTCCTTTTTCCCAAAGATGCCGGCCGGTCGTACCAGCAGGACGATGGCCATGATCAGCACAGACGAGGCCTGGGCTATCGCCGGGCTACCTTTGATCACTGCATCCAGGAAAGGCAGATCGATGCCGGCAGCCACAAAGTGGTCGCCGAAGGCACGCGCCAGGCCCAGCAGCAGCGTGCCCACTGCTGCTCCGGCGTAGCTGCCCATGCCACCGATCACCACGGCGATAAAGGCCTGCAATTGATAGATGTTGCCCATCGCCGGATAGACGCCCAGGAACGGCGCGGCGATCACACCTCCCAGGGCTGCCAGCGCCGATCCGAGGGCAAAGACAAAGGTAAAGACCATGCGCACATTAATGCCTAGGGCCTGAACCATCTCACTATCCTGCACGCCCGCGCGGATGATCATGCCAATACGGGAGCGCTGCAACAGCAGACCTACTGCGATGAACACCACCACACCTACGGCAATGATAAAGAGTCGATAGGTGGGGAACGCCCGGCCCATCACATCGAGCGACCGGCAATTCTCCGAGAACCAGGCAAAGAGCGACTCTGAGCGACAGGCTTCGGTGAAGAAAGAGGGCGGCTGCATCGGTGGATTCCCCTCCTCGCCCCAGATCAGCTCGACCAAGTCGATCATGACGATCGACAGTCCCAGGGTCAGCACCAACTGCGTTACCGGGTTGCCGTAGAAGGGCCGGATCAATACCGTCTCGATGGCCACACCCACTAGCGCGCCTGCGGCTGCCCCCACGACTATTGCCAGTAGGAACCGCAGGTCAGATGACATCCCCAGCATAAAGGTCTCACCTACGTCCCGGCCCACAAGCAGCAGGCAGCCAAGCACCAGCAGCGCTATCACGATCGCCGCGGTTTGCCATAGCGGGCGCCGGGGACGCTCCTCGTGCCGCTCCTTGGGTGATAGCATCATCCCAAAGACCAGGCCACCTGCAAACAGGATAGCCATGCGCCGGAACATGATCCCCAGGGGCTCCTGCGCTTCAGCCGTGGACACAGTGCCACCTACGGCGACTACATTGAACGCGTTGATGGCCCGGATCGGAAAGCCTCGCAGGGCCAGGACAATGATGATCCCGGACACGATCAGGAGCGCCCACCACAGGATACGGCGGCGCTGGCTGGTGTCTACCCGCCGCCATAGGACTATGCCAAAACGCTCCGTGATGACCGCTCCCGCTGCCAGCGCCAGGAAAAATGGCACTGTGTTAAAGAGCAAGCGCGGGTTCAGGAATGTAGACAGTCCCATATACGCGCCCGTCACGAATATGGCGCCCTGGGCAAAGTTCAACACGTCCATCAGGCCAAAGATGAGAGAAAGACCGGAGGCGAGCAGGAAATAAAGGGCTGCCAGGGTCACGCCCGAAAGCAGGATCGACATCCACACCTTCGGCTCCATATCCCGGGTGATGACGTAGATGATGAGCAGGGCAACTGCCAAGATGATGACTAGAGCTCGGTAACGCCTCCACATTCGGGTCATCGGCCACCTCCTCACGCCGCGCCCAGATAGCGACGGATCGTTTCCTGGTCGTCTACCAGATCGGCCATCAGACCGCTCTTGACGGAACTGCCCGCCTCGATGATCGTGTACCGGTCAGCGAGCTGGCTGGCCATTACAAAATTCTGCTCCACGAGCAAGACGGTAGTGTGCGCCGAAAGCTGGCGCACGGCATCCATCACCTGCTCGATGATAACCGGCGCCAAGCCCTCGCTCGGCTCGTCGATCAACAGCAGCCTGTTCTCAGGCACCAGCGCGCGGGCGATGGCCAGCATCTGCTGCTGCCCGCCAGAGAGGTTACCCCCGGACAGCTTGATCAACCGCTTGAGGTCAGGAAAAATCCCAAAGATGAAATCAGCCCGCTTTGCCAGGTCGCCCTTCTTACGCTCGGCAATCTTGAGGTTCTCTTCCACGCTCAGGTCGCGAAAGATGGCGCGGTGTTCGGGCACGTAGCCGATGCCCTTGGAGGCAATCTGGTAGGCCGGCTGACCCTGGATCTCTGCGCCGTTGAAAGAGATGGTCCCTTTGCTAGGCGGCGTGAGACCGAGGATCGATTTGAGCGAAGTGGTCTTGCCCGCGCCGTTGCGACCCAGTAGCGCCGTGATGCTGCCGTCGGGCACCTCCACCGAGACACCTTCCAATATGTGGAACTGTCCAATGAAGGTATGGATATCATTGACTTCTAGCACGTTGGTCATCACGTCACCTCGGAGAAATCGCCGTATAGCTCACCCAGATAAGCAGATTGCACCACATCATTGGCCGCGATCTGGGCCGGCGTGCCCTCGGCCAAAACCTGCCCCTGATGCATGACCGTGATCCAGTCAGAGACATTCATCACCAGGTCCATCTTGTGCTCCACCAACATGATGGTCCTATTCGCCTGACTCTGGATCTGTTGGATGACATCCATCAGGAGGGGGATCTCCTCACGGGCCATGCCAGCTGTGGGCTCATCCAGGAGCAGCAGCTCGGGATCGGCTGCCAGCAGGATGCCCAGCTCTAGCTTGCGCTTGCCCCCGTGGGGCAGCAACCCCGCCAGCATGCTTGTCTGAGGAGTCAAGCCAACTTGAGCAATGACCTCGCGGGCGCGCTCCTCGTAGCGGGTGAAATGCTGGTAGTGCCGCCAGAACTTGAAACTGTCTCCGCCCAGAGCTTGCGCTGCCAGCCGCACATTCTCCAGCACCGTCAGGTGGGGAAAGACGTTGGTGATCTGGAAAGAGCGGCCGATACCCAGGTGCGCTGTGCGATGGGCGGGCAGGTTGGTGATATCGCGTCCCTTGAATATCACCTTGCCCTTGGTCGGCTCCAGGTTGCCGCTCAGCAGATTGAAAAAGGTGGTCTTTCCAGCACCGTTCGGGCCAATGATCGAGTGCAGCGAGTGAGCCCTGACCTTCATGCTCACGTCCGATACTGCGGTCAGCCCGCCAAAGTCCTTGCGAAGGTTATGGGTCTCCAGGATGATGTCATTGTCCATCAGTCTACTCCCCGTGCCAGCCTGCCTGCTGCGCATCGCCTGTGCTACATCGATACACCAGTAGGGAAACAAGTGAGGAGAGGCGCATTAGCACCTCTCCTCACGTTAGACTATTTACTCAGGACAGCGGTCCGCGTACTCCTCAGGTAACTGGCACGGCGGCGCTGCCTCTTCAGGCGCGAACTCCCGGAGCAGTTCCACGAACTTGAGGTCCGGGTCTGTCACGTTGTCCAGCCGCGCAAAGTACAACGTCTGCAACGCTACGTGGTCGTAGGGTCGAATGATGACCTCGCCCTTCGGTCCCTCAAAGCTAAAGTCATCCTCGTAGACGGCCCTCAGCGCATCGGCGCTCGTATCGCCCATGGTGGCTTCGAGGCCATCGACGAACATGATAGCCGCCATCATACCGCCAGCAGCCCATAGGTCAGGCGGCCCACCATACTCCTCGATGTGCCGCTGCACCAGCCAGTCGTTGATCTCGTTGTCCGGATAGGTATAGTGGTACACATGCACACCCACCGACTCCAGCGCATCCGCATAGCCTGCCGCCAACGTCTGGTTGTCGCCAATGCCCGTGCCCACCACCATCTCATCGAAC
>JASFLR010000039.1:0-10938 GCA_050117995.1 Anaerolineae bacterium | reverse complement strand
TCAACGATGAGCTGGGTGCGCTGCGCAAGGCGCTGCCACAGGCCCGCGACCTGCTCCGGCCCGGGGGGAGGTTGGCGGTGATTGCGTTTCACTCGTTGGAGGATCGTCTGGTGAAGCATTTCTTCCGGCAAGAATCGCGGGATTGCATCTGCCCGCCCGAGCTGCCGGTCTGCGCGTGCCAGCACGAGGCGACGTTGAAAGTGCTGACATCCAAACCCGTCCGTCCCACGGCGGACGAGGTTGCCCGAAATCCGAGGAGCCGCAGCGCCAGGCTGCGGGTAGCAGAGCGTTTGTAGCAGTCAGCCGCTGGCTAGGCAGCAGCTGGCTCGATTCGGAGGGAGAAGAGAGTGAAAGGAAGGCTACCGCGGCTCAGATTGCGGGCAAGGCGCAGCCGTATCCCGACGATCCAGGCGCTGATCGTCATCTTTGTCCTGCTGTTCATACTGTTTCTGTGGCTGAACTTTGCGCTGGCACAGCGGACCGAGTCGGTGGGTCGCGAGATTCAAGCCAAGACTCAGGAGCTGGAGTTGCTGGAACGCCATGGTGATGCCTTGCGAAAGGCGATATCGGTCACAGCGTCCCAGGAAAAGATGGCTGCGCGGGCCCGCGTACTGGGATACCAGCCGCAGGCGCCGTTTTTCCTGCCGATGTCCGAACCCCTCGTCGAGAGCGTGAGCGAGGCACCGGCTCCGATGGAGCAGAGCGATACCATTGCCATTGGGGATAATGCAGCGACACCGGCAGCAAACAAGCTCCTGCTGCTATTGAGGGGCCCGGTTGTGGGTCCTGCCTTCGAGACCGCGCCGTAGCGCGCATCCGGGGAACTGCTATCATGTTAATGGGCACAGACTCTACAATTGACCGCCAGCGCCTGAGCCTTCTCGCCTTTTTCATTGTCTTGGGGATCACGGTGGTCGCGGGGCGGCTGATCTTCTACCAGGTCTTTATGCACGAAGAGCTGCAGGCGCTGGCCATCAGCCAGCGGACCTGGGAGGAGCCTATTCGTGTCGAGCGGGGGGATATCAGTGACACCAACGGTAATCTCCTGGCGCTGGACACGGTCCGGTGGAATATCTCGGCGTCGCCGCCTCTGGTGACGGGAGCGGAAGAGCTGGCTGGCCAACTGTCGGCGATATTGGGTGATCCCGAGGCAGAGATACTGGCCAAGCTGAAGCGGGATGTGCCCTGGGTCTTTTTGGCACAAGGCGTGGACTATGAGACGGGCGAGTCGATCCGCGCTCTAGAGGCTGGCGGCATCAACTGCGAGGCGATACCAAGCCGGTTTTATCCTGAGGGCAGTCTAATGGCTCACCTGGTGGGTATCGTAAACTCGACCAGCACAGGCTTCTATGGGGTGGAGGGTTATTACAATCAGATCTTGCACGGTGTAGAGGGGCACAAGACCATCGAAAAGAGTCCAGGCGACACCGAGCTTCCTCTGCCAGCCACCGAAGAGATCCTGGGCAAAGATGGCTACAGCCTGGTTCTGACTGTAGACCGCAATATCCAGTACATCGCCCAGCAGGAACTGCTCAATGCCCTGAAAAAGTACGACGCCGAGAGCGGTACGGTACTCATCCTGGATCCGCAGACAGGGGCCATTCTGGCGGATTTTAGCTACCCTACGTTCGATCCGAATGATTTCGCGAATGCGGATCCCGATCTACTGGCCGATCCTGCCGTAGCTGACATGTGGGAACCGGGTTCGATCTTCAAGATCATCACCTGGGGGGCAGCCTTGGATGATGGAACGATCAGTCCCGGCACGACCTTTTACGACGACGGGCAAATGGAGGTTGGCGGTCGCGTGATATTCAACTGGAACCGCCAGGGCAATGGCCTGGTGACCATGAAAGAGGGACTGGTCAAGTCGCTTAACACGGTCGCCGCCTTTATCAGCACGTCGATGGGCAAGGAGAGTTTCTACAACTACTTGCGACGCTTTGGGTTCAACACGCTGACTGAGGTGGATCTGCAAAGCGAGGGGCCAGGCATGGTCAAGCTGCCGGGTGACCCGGATTGGTTCCCGTCAGAGCTGGGCACCAACTCTTTCGGGCAAGGCATCGCCGTGACGCCCATGCAGATGATCGTGGCGGTGGCGGCGGTGGCCAATCAGGGCACAATGATGAAACCCTACGTGGTGCAGGAGCTGATCACCACCGATCCAGAGAGCGGCGAACAGCAGGTAGTCCAGGTCCAGCCCATGGTTGTGCGGCGAGCCATCGGCCAGGGGACGGCCCGAACGCTGACAGACATGCTAGTGGAGGTAGTGGAGCGCGGGGCGACTGAGGCACAGGTCCAGGGCTACCGGATTGCTGGCAAGACGGGTACAGCCCAGGTGCCCACCGCGTATGGCTATCACGAGAGCGATACGATCGCGTCCTTTGTGGGCTTTGCCCCTGCTGAGGACCCGCAGTTCATCGTGCTGGTCAAGCTGGACAAGCCCAAGGCATCGCCCTGGGGCTCTCAGACGGCAGCGCCGACCTTCAGCGCCATCGCTGAGAGGTTGTTCGCCTATATGCAGATTCCGCCGGATGAGATCCGCCTGGCGGAGAAGCCGTGAGCTATGACTGCAAGACCGGATAAGTTGTTGCTGAGACACCTGATCGAGGGACTGGCGGTGCCCCCTGGGCAACTGCCCGCTGGGGCCGTGCCGGAGATCGAGATCGGCAGCGCGGTGATAGACTCGCGTCTGGCATCGCCGGGCAGCCTATTTGTCGCTTTGCGGGGCGACCGCCGTGACGGGCACGAGTTCATCGCCGAGGCGACGGGCCGAGGGGCTGTTGCGGTGATTTCCGAGCGGGTGCCGGAAATCCCCTGTGTGGCGCTATCTACGGCTGACGGGCTTCCCTCTGCCAGCGAGTGGCAGCCTGGAGCTCCCACCTGCTTTGTCGTGCCGGACAGCCTGGCAGCATTGCAGCAGGCAGCAGCCTTCTGGAGGCGCCAGCACGATGTGCGCGTCATCGGCATAACCGGCAGCGTTGGCAAGACGACTAGCAAGGAGGTGGTCGCTGCAGTCTTGAGCCAACAGTACAATACGCTGAAGAGCAAGGGGAATTACAATAACGAGATAGGGTTGCCACTGACGCTCCTGGGGCTGACTTCAGAGCACGAACGGGTTGTGCTCGAGATGGGCATGTACGACCTGGGCGAGATCGCCCAACTGGCAGAGATATCGCAGCCCCAGGTGGGGGTTGTCACCAATGTCGGGCCCAGCCATCTGGAGCGGCTGGGCACCATGGAACGGATCGCGCAGGCCAAGACCGAGCTGCCCCGGGCGTTGCCTCCTGCAGGGCAGGGAGGGGTTGCCATCCTCAATGAGGACGACCCCTTGGTCAAGGCCATGGCTGGCGAGACGCAGGCCCGGGTCTTTACCTACGGTCTGAGCCAGGAGGCCGACATCTGGGCCGATGAGATAGAGAGCGAGGGACTGGAGGGGATCCGTTTCCGTTTGCACCACAGGCAGGAGTCGATTCACGCCCGGCTGCCAATGCTGGGCCGGCACAGCGTACACACCGCGTTGCGCGCCGCTGCTGTCGGGCTAGTGGAAGGACTATCGTGGGGGGAGATTGTCGCCGGGATGCGCGACCAATCGGCGCAGCTACGGCTGGTAGCAGTACCTGGTCCGGGAGGCTCGACCATCCTGGATGATACGTACAACTCGAGCCCCGCCTCGTGCGTCGCCGCGCTGACCCTGCTGAAGGAACTGGCAGGC
This sequence comes from Anaerolineae bacterium, assembly GCA_050117995.1. Classification (GTDB taxonomy): domain Bacteria; phylum Chloroflexota; class Anaerolineae; order JAAYZQ01; family JAAYZQ01; genus JBFFCR01. The sequence continues at coordinate 7,223 of JASFLR010000039.1, read as the reverse complement.
CGCGAGCAGGGCGGTCGCAAGATTGCGGTCCTGGGCGACATGTACGAGTTGGGCGCCTATAAGGAGGAAGCGCACAAATTGGTGGGGCGGCGTGCTGGCGACGTGGTAGACCTGCTGGTGACGGTGGGCCAGTTGGGGCAGATTATCGGCAAGGAAGCGGTCAAGGCCGGCATGCCTTCCGAGTCCGTCCACATCGTCGATACCAACGCCGACGCTATAGAGGCGCTGTTGAGCCTGATGGGAGATGCGTCCGGCAATGACGTGATACTGATCAAAGGATCGCGTGGATTGGCCATGGAAGAGATCGTCACCGCGCTGCAGCAAGGGGGGGACCTGTGAACCTGGATCCTATGCCCTTTGCGCTAGCGCTGGGTTCGGTCTCCTTTGTGATCGCCGTCATCTGGGGTCCGCCCTTGATCCGTCTGCTGAGAAAGTACAATGTCGGCAAGCAGATACGGGTGGAGCTGCCGGACGCGCACCAGACCAAAATGGGCACGCCCACCATGGGCGGGCTGATGATCCTGGTCCCGGTCTTGCTGATTACGGTGGTGATGAACCTGGCGAACTTTCTCAGCGGGTTCGACGCAGGAAAGGCGATCTTGGCCTTTTTCAATTTCGAGGAGGGCAGCACCCTAATCGGCAAGAGCATCCTGCTGCCGCTGCTTGTGATGGCCGCCTTTGGCCTGTTGGGTGCGGTGGATGACCTCGCCGAGCTGCGCCACTGGTGGGGTGGCAGGGGCCTGAAGGCCAGGGTGATGTTTCCGCTGCAAGTCGTATTGGCGCTGATCACAGCCATTGCTCTGTACCATCCCCTGTTTCTGGGGTTGCACGAGGTAGGCGTCCCCGGCATCCCCGATTTGGTGGACGTCGGGATCTGGTATGTACCGCTGGCCACCTTTGTGATCCTATCGATGGCCAACGCTGTCAACCTGACCGATGGCCTCGACGGGCTGGCTGCCTCGATTGCGTCGCTGGCCTTTGTGGCCTATGGCATCGTCGCCTTTTTGCAGGGGCAGTTCCCGCTGCTGTCCTTCTGCTTTACCATGGTTGGCGCGCTGCTGGCCTTTCTCTGGTTTAACAGCCATCCGGCTTCGCTGATCATGGGCGGCATGGGCTCGCTGGCCCTTGGCGCGACCTTGGCAACGGCGGCCCTGATGTCATTCCAGTGGCTGCTGCTGCCGATAATCGGCCTGATCTTTGTCGCCGAGGCGGGCTCGGTGGTGATCCAGGTATCCTTCTTCCAGCTGACCAAGAGGCTCAAGGGCAAGGGCCAGCGGGTATTCAAGATGACGCCGCTCCACCATCACTTTGAGGTTCTGGGCTGGAGCGAAACCCATATTACCCAGCGATTCTGGATCGTTGGTGTGTTGGCAGCGATGCTTGGCATCGCACTGGCGCTATTATGAGATCTGACGAGAACGTGGACACCGCGCAGAGCTTTGCGGACATTCAGGTGCTGATCGTCGGGCTGGCCCGCGAGGGCACCGCGCTGGCCCGCTTTCTGGCAGAGCGCGGCGCCAGCGTGACGGTCACCGATAACAGACCGGAGGAGGCCCTGGAGGACAGGCTTGCCGCCCTTGCCGGCCTGCCAGTGAGCTATGCGCTGGGCGGCCACCCGCTGTCGCTGCTGGATGGTGCGGAGATTGTGTACGTCAGTCCAGGCGTGCCGCTGGAGATCCCGTTTCTTGCCGAGGCGAGACGGCGCGGCCTGCCGTTGAGCAGCGAGACGCGGCTCTTTACGCACCTATGTCCGGCGCCAATCGTCGGCATCACCGGTTCAAGCGGCAAGACCACCACCACGGCGCTGGTGGGTGAGATGCTCAAGGCGATTGACCCTAAGACGTGGGTGGGCGGAAACATTGGGGTCCCGCTCATCGGGAACTTGGACCAGATTGCGGAGACGGATGTGGTAGTCATGGAGCTGTCCAGCTTCCAGCTCGAGTTTTTTGGTCGCTGGGCTGAGGAACATGGACGGCGGGACAGTGTGCTATTCGCTCCGGAGGGTTGGAGCCCGGCGGTTTCGGCCGTACTCAATGTCACGCCCAACCATCTGGACCGGCACGGGACGATGGAGGCATACACCGCGGCCAAGGCGCGCATCCTGGACTTTCAGCAACCCGATGACCTGGCAGTCATGAACCGCGACGATCCGGTGACCCGTGAGTTGGCGGCAGAATCGGTCCGGGCCGCCCGCATTATCTGGTTCAGCCTGGAGCAGCAGGTTGATGAGGGCGCCTTCTTGCGCGGCCAAGACCTGGTGCTGCGGTTGGCTGGAAGTGAGCGCGTGCTGTGCCGCACCGGTGAGTTGAGGATGCTGGGTCAGCACAACCTGGCGAATACGCTGGCCGCTGCTGCCATTGTCCTGGGCGCCATGGCCGCGCTCAAGGGCTTGGCAGAGCTGGACAGTCTGCCCATTGAGGCGTTGCGCGCGGTGGTGACCTCGTTTGAGGGCGTCGAGCACCGCCTGGAACTGGTGCGGGAGCTCCACGGGGTGCGCTGGTTCAACGACAGTATCGCTACCACGCCGGAGCGCGCCGTTGCTGCCCTGCGTTCCTTTGAGGGGCCGATCGTGCTCCTTGCGGGAGGGCGGGACAAATATCTGCCGTGGGAGGAGATGGCTGCGCTGACCTGGCGCAAGGTCAGGCACCTGGTTCTCTTTGGCGAATGCGCACAGCTCATAGAGGGGGCCATGGCCCGCACCAAGAACGGGAGCGCGGCACAGCAGGCGACCATCCATCACGCGGGCACGCTGGCGCGAGCGGTCGACCTGGCGGCAGGGCTGGCCCAACCTGGCGACGTGGTGCTCTTGTCTCCTGGCGGCACCAGCTTTGACGCCTATCAGGACTTTGTAGCGCGTGGCGATCACTTTCGCGCCCTAGTGCGCGGTCTGGAGTAGATGATGTTCAAGAGGACAAAGGGCGAGGTCCTGGGCCAGCCGGATTGGATCCTGTTCTTCACCACCATGGCCATCGCCATCTTGGGGCTGATGATGGTCTATAGCTCCACTACAGACCTTGGCTACCGTGATTGGGGCGATGCCACGCGGTTCTTCAAGCGGCAGGCGCTGTGGCTGCTGCTTGGCTTTGTGCTCATGGTCGCCGTCATGCAGGTGCCTTACCGCCACTGGACCAAGGTCTCGATACCGATCATGGCCCTGACCCTTATCCTGATGGTCATCCTGGCCATCTTCAAGGAAGGGCGGCTCCTGCTCGACCGGTCGGTATCGCCGGTAGAATTGGCCAAGCTGGCCGTGGTAGTCTATATCGGGCACTGGCTTTCCTCCAAGTCCGAGGTACTGACCAGGCTGCCATACGGGCTGTTGCCCTTTACCATCATGGTGGGCGTCATCGTGGCACTGGTCATGGCTCAGACGCCGCCCGATATTTCGGAGGCCATGGTCATCGTGATCGTGGCGGTGGTAATGTTCTTCATGGCTGGCGCTGACCTCTTGCAGTTCGCCATCGGCATAGTGGGCGGGGGCGCAGCCTTTGCCTTCGTCGTGTCTCGCCTTGAGCATGCTCTCATCCGCCTGCAGCCCTACTGGGAGGAGATGAAGGACCCGCTGAGCAATGGCAGCGACCAACTGCGGCAGGGGCTTATCGCCCTCGGCAGTGGCGGCATCTTGGGTATGGGAGCGGGCAACGGCCGGGCCAAGTACCAGTGGCTGCCGGCAGCGCACACCGATAGCATCTTTGCCGTGATCGGCGAGGAGCTGGGTTTGGTGGGTTGCCTGCTGCTCGTGGGGCTGTTCGCGCTACTGGCTTACCGTGGGCTGCGCACTGCAGCCCTGGTGGAGGACACCTTTGGCAGGCTTATGGCGCTGGGCGTGACGACCTGGATTACCTTCCAGGCGCTGGTCAACATGGCGGTGGTAACCGGCACCATTCCATATACGGGGATAACCTTGCCCTTTATCAGTGTGGGCGGATCGAGTCTCGTGGCGTGCATGGTGGGCATCGGTATTGTGCTCAGCATCTCGCGCACGGTGAATGCAGAAGGAGCAACGAGCCATGAAGCTCGTCGTGTCAGGGGGCGGGACGGGGGGACACGTATATCCCGGCCTGACCGTCGTCAAAGTCCTGCTTGATCCCAAGCCGGCAGGTAGCAGGCTGCCAACCCTGGAGCGCGACGAGGTACTCTGGCTGGGCAGTCGAGGCGGGATCGAGGGGGATCTGGTCGATCAGGAAGGCATAGCCTTTAGGGGGCTGGCTGCGGGCGGACTGCGCGGCAAGGGGCTTTTGCTCCAGGTCCGGAATGCGCTGCGCATCGCTGGCAGTATCGGCCGGGCGCGCGGCATCCTGTCCGACTTTGGGCCGGACGTCGTGCTGGTGACTGGCGGCTATGCCTGTGTAGCGGTCACGCTCGCTGCCTGGATGAAGAGCGTGCCGGTGGTGATCTATCTGCCTGACGTTGTGCCCGGTCAGGCGATCCGTTTTCTGAGCCGCTTTGCCAGCGTGATAGCCGTAACGAGTGAAGAATCATACCACTATTTCCGCCGGGAGAAGGTGGTGGTCACAGGATATCCTGTACGATCGGAATTCTATAGCCTGGATCGAGCAACGGCTCGCCAAGAACTGGGGCTTGAGCCGGAGAAGAAGACGCTGGTGGTTTTTGGCGGCAGCCGTGGCAGCCGCAGCATCAACAAGGCGCTGGTAGCTGGACTGCGCGAGCTGCTGCCCGTCTGCCAGATTCTGCACGTCAGCGGTACACTCGATTCCGATTGGGTGGCGGGCGCGGCCAAAGCTCTGCCCGAGGAGCTCCGGGCGCGGTACCATCACTATCCCTATCTGCATGGGATGGCGCAGGCCCTGGTATCGGCTGACCTGGCAGTGGCCCGGGCCGGTGCTGCCACGCTCGGCGAGATGCCTGCTGCCAAGTTGCCTGCTATCCTGGTGCCCTATCCCTACTCGGGGCAGCACCAGAAGCCGAATGCCGCCTATATGGTGCGGAATGGCGCAGCCAGGATGCTACCGGATGCCGAACTTGGCGAGAAGCTGGTGCCCACGGTGCTCGCCCTCCTGGGCGACGAGCAGACTCTGGCAGACATGCGGGAATCGGCCAATGCCATGGCCCGCTCCGATGCTGCCGAGATGATTGCAGAGCAGCTGTGGACGTTGGCGAAGCTACGAGCGGCCCTTGGATCCTCTACATCTGGGGATGGCGAGGGCAGAGTGGGAGCAGCACAATGATCCCTGTCGAATACCTGTGGCTCGCACTGATTGTCGTATTCGGCGTGACTGGCATGGTCCGCGGGCTGTGGAAGGAGCTGGGGGTGACCACCATCCTCTTGCTCAGCCTCTTTGTCCTGACTTTTGGCTGGGAGCAGATCGGCTCCAAAATCGTGGCGGCCTTCCCGGGCGAGCTTACGAGTGAGACGATCAGGGCTATCTATTATATTGTTCCGTCCTTCTTCGTTGCCTTTATCGCGTACGAAGGTATCACGCTGGAGTTTCCCATTCGGGATGTCAAGGGAGTGTTCAAGGGGGTACTGGGGCTTCCTGGCGGGCTGCTCAACGGATACTTGATCATCGGCACCATATGGGACGTGGTCAATGATGCGGGTTACTTTGGGCTCGAAGTCCCGCTGGGCAACACTGGCGCCACGGTGGCTATCGCCGATTCTCTGACCAGCCTAAACAACACCCTGGTGCAGTATATGCCGCCGTCTTTTATCAACGAGTACGTCATGCTGCTGGTGGGTATGATCCTGCTGGTGGCGATCATTCTGAAGTAGGTTGGTGATGGGACTCTTGAGACCGGGCATGCACGTTCATCTTGTGGGCATTGGCGGCATTGGGCTGTCGGCCATCGCCCGCGTGCTGCATGGGTGGGGCTACACCGTATCCGGCTCGGATATGCATCCCTCTGAGTTGCTTGACCAGTTGGTGGCAGAGGGAATTGCAGCCTATCCCAGCCACAGGGCAGAGCAGGTGGCGGGCGCCGAGATCGTGGTGGTCTCCTCAGCCATACCGGAACACAATCCGGAGGTACAGGAGGCCTTGCGAAAGGGAATTCCCGTGGTCAAGCGGGAGCAGTTTCTGAGCGAGCTGACAGGCGGCAAGCGCACCATCGCCGTTGCCGGTACACACGGCAAGACGACGACGAGCGGCATGATCTCCTGGACCTTGACCGAGGCCGGCCTGGAGCCAACCTTTATCGTCGGCGGGCTCCTTCAGAACCTGAACACCAACGCCCGGGCTGGCAGCGGATCGCACTTTGTCATCGAGGCTGACGAGTACGACCGCGCATTCTTGGGCCTGAATCCGGAGATTGCGGTCATCGCCTCGATGGAGCACGACCACCCTGACTGCTACCCGACGATGGAAGCGATGACGGCAGCCTTCGAGGAGTTTGCCGGACGGCTGGTTGAGGGGGGGCTGCTCATCGTATACGGCGGGGATGCAGAGGGCCGGAAGCTGGGTGCGCGGATGGAGGCACGAGGCTGCCGGGTGGAGACTTACGGTCTGGGCGCGGAGTGGGACTGGAGCGCACACGGCGTCGAATTGGGCAACAGCGCCGCCTTTGAGGTGTGGCGCAAGGGCAAGCTGCTCGGCACCTGCGCCCTGCAGATTCCCGGTCGCCACAACGTGCTCAACGCGCTCGCCGCCCTGGCAGCCTGTCACGAGGCCGGGGTCGACTTTGGCCTGGCAGCGGCGGCACTCATGCGCTTCCAGGGAACTGCGCGTCGGTTCGAAGTGAAGGGCCAGGCTGCGGGGGTGACAGTGGTGGACGATTATGCCCACCATCCGACCGAGATCGAGGCTACACTGGCAGCGGCCCGGCTCAAGTACCCGGGCAGGCCTATCTGGGCAGTATTTCAGCCCCATACCTACAGCCGCACGGCCGCGCTGATGGATGACTTTGCGGCGGCTTTCGGCGATGCGGATCGGGTGATCGTGACCGAGATCTATGCCGCGCGCGAGCAGAACACGCTGGGCATAGAGGGGCAGGACCTGGTTGATTCCATGCACCATCGCTACGCCCGCTACGCGGCGACTTTGGAGGATGCCGCATCGGCTGTGTTGGAGCGGGTCCAGAGCGGCGACGTGGTTATCACGCTCGGAGCCGGGGACGGCTATCTGATCGGCGAATGGGTACTCGAAGCGCTGCGAGAGAGGAATGGGGAAGGGGCGCAGCCAGTGGGTGGTCTGCAGCCGGGAAGCCGGAGCGCGCCGGGCAACGGTCGCAGCGGGGGCACGCACGGCATGCTGGCGGCCCCGCAC
>JASFLR010000038.1:0-10959 GCA_050117995.1 Anaerolineae bacterium | reverse complement strand
TGCTACGAGTGCCACGACCATGACCCGGTGGAGATGGAGGCGGTGCACGAGGAGGAGGGGATCACCGAGCTGGAGCCGTGCTACGAGTGCCATCCGACGGGAGCGAGTGGCGAGGCGGAGCAGTTGGGCTACGGCCGGGAGGGGCAGGTGGGCGAGATCGTGCTGCCTGGCCTGGATTCGGATAATGACCTGCCCGGAGGCGGGGAGGAGATCCCCTCCCTGGACGGTGGCGATACGGGCGAGCTACTCGACCCAGCGTATGGCGGGCGGTAGACAGAGTGCGGAAGGCTCAGGCATAGCGATGGATCGAACGTGCCAGGTAATGGCAATTTGGCCCGACAGGCGGACGTGGCTGCGGCTGTGGCTGGTGGTGAGCCTGCTGGCGTTGTGGCCGGTGTTTGCCGGGCAGGCGATCTCTGCGCAGGAGGGGGCGCGGCCGGAGGACCTGCGGATCCAGCAGATGCGGGTGCAGGTGATGCCCGAGTTCGACGATCCGCGGGTGCTGGTGATGGTGCAGGGGCGGGCGATGGCCTACGATTACCAATATCCGGTGACGATCACTTTCCGGGTGCCGGCGGGGGCGCAGATCAACCAGATGGCGACGGTGAATATGGACAGCGCTGGGGCGACGATGGAGGCGTATGAGGCGCGCCCGGACCCAGAGGATAGCCGGTGGCAGCTGGTGAGCTATGAGCTTGGGGGTGCGCATTTCTTCTACGAGTACTACTACGACCCGATCGTGGGGGAGAGGGAGAAGGCGTTCACGTATCTGTTGAGCAGCTACCATCCTGTGGATGAGGTGACGGTCGAGATCCAAGAGCCGAAGGGAGCGGAGGCGTTTCGGACGATGCCGGAGGCGGTTTCGAGCCGGGTGGACGAGACGCTGCGGCTGGCGTACCATGAGATCGAGGTGGGGGCGCTGAAGGCAGGGGAGGAAGCGTCGGTGGTGGTGAACTATACCAAGAGCGGTATGGAGCCGTCGCTGACGTGGGAGCAGGTGATGGCGCTGCAGGAGGGAAAGCGGCCGCCGGCGACTACGGGGAGTGGCGGCGAGTCACCCGGTTCTGGTATGCCCAGCGAGATCGTGATCTTTGTGGGTAGCGCGTCCCTCATCTTTGTGGGGGTGTTTATCGGCTACCGGCTGCGGCTGAGCGACGCCGCAGGGGATGGGGCAGGCGAGGGGCAACCTGAGGCCTACTGCCGCATGTGCGGTGCGGGGCTAAAGTTGGAGGCCAGCTATTGCCACCAGTGCGGCACGAGGGCGGCGGAAGGTACACAAAGTTTGGGACAGGCCAAACCGGCGACAGTGGGTTCCGGTCGCGAGCGGAGGTAGGATAGATGAAGAGAAAAGCACTCATAGGGTTCATTGCAGTCAACGTGCTGGCTGTCCTGGCCCTGGCGGGGATGTTTGTGCTGTCCGAGGCGTACCCGCTGCGCCCTGGGGGCGCGTTGTACCGGGTGCAGCACGCGGCGGAACAGTGGCGGATGCAGCTGAGCGGCGGGGATGCGGCCCGAGCGACGTTGGCGCTGGAACTGGCGGAGCGGAGGCTGGGGGACCTGGCGCAGGCTGACAGCCAGGGCGACACCAACGCGGCGGTGGTGGCCTTTGACCGCGCGCTGGACGAGGCGGTGCGGCGGGTGGCGGCCAGCCCGTGGCCGGAGCGGGATGGGCTGGAGGAGGGGCTGGCGGCGCTGCTGGGGCGGGCGGAGCTGGTGCTGGCAGGGGTGGAGCCTGGTGGGGCGGAGGTGACGCTGTCCACCCTGACACGGAGCGTGAGCGCGCTGCAGGCCCGGGAGGAGCCGGGCGCGGTGGCGGCGAGCCTGCCGGCGCCGGTGGAGCTGCAGGTGGCGGAGCCGATCCCGTTTCTGGGGCAGGAGATCGACCACACGGTGTGGCCGCTGACGGGCGGGCACGAGGGGTTGGCGTGCGAGGACTGCCACGAGGCGGGGGAGTACGCGGGGACGCCGGGGATGTGCGAGGACTGCCACGGGTTGCCGGAGAGCGAGGTCTACGAGGAGCACTTTGAGGGGGCGTGCGAGGACTGCCACCTGGTGGACACGTGGGAGCCGACGGGGTTTGACCACGCGGGGATCGTGGACTGCCAGTCGTGCCACGAAGAGGAGAGCCCGGCGGAGCACTATACGCAGGGGAACGACAATTGGTGGCTGCTGTCGGTGCTGTCGGGGCTGGGGAAGACGGCGCGTGAGCCCTCGCTGCTGGAAGGGGGGGAGTATGACCGGTGCGCGGATTGCCACACGAGCACGGAGGACTGGTACGAGGTAGCGTTCGAGCACTTTGGGTTCACCGACTGCATGGCGTGCCACCGGCTGGAGGGAGAGCTGGCGGGGCATTATCCGGGGCAGTGCTCGCTGTGCCACACGACGGAGGACTGGGAGCCGCTGGCGTACGAGCACGCGGAGAAAGAAGAGTGCCGGTCGTGCCACGCGGGGGACAGTCCGGCGGAGCACTACCTGCAGGCGGGGAGCCTGCTGTGGTACGCGTCGTGGGAGCCATCGCGGCCCGGGGAGGAAGGGAGCAGCCTGTTTGCGGTGCAGCAGATTCCGGAGCGGTGCGGGAACTGCCACGCGGACGTGGAGGATTGGGGCGTGGTGGCGTTTGACCACGAGGGGTTTGAGGAGTGCGAGATGTGCCACGCGCGGGAGGGGGAGCTGGCGGGGCACTATGAGGGTGCGTGCAGCAACTGCCACGTGGTAGACAGTTGGGAGGAAGTGCGCTTTGACCACGCTGGGTACACGGATTGCGCGTCGTGCCACGAGCTGGAGGAGGCGCACTATCCGGACCAGTGCTCGTTGTGCCACAGTGTGGAGGAGTGGCAGGCGGTGGCCTTCAGCCACGAGGGGTTTGCGTCGTGTGCGAGCTGTCACGGGTGGGAGGAGCCGGGGGCGCATTATCCCGGGCGGTGCGTGGCGTGCCACACGACGGAAGAGTGGGGGGAGATTGTCTACGAGCACAAGCGGACGGACGACTGCCAGTCGTGCCACGAGCTGGAGTTTGCGCACTACCGTGGGCAGTGCTCGACGTGCCACAACACAGAGACGTGGGCGAATGCGATCCAGCCGCACAGCGGGCTGATCGGGTGTGGGAGCTGCCACTACACGGCGGAACATTATGCGGGGAGTTGCGCCAAGTGCCACACGACGTCGAGTTGGAGGGAGGTCGTCTTTGACCACACGGACTATAACGACTGTCGTGCGTGCCACGACGCCCCGGCGGGGCACTATCCGGCGCAGTGTTCGGCGTGCCACAACACAGAGGTTTGGGGGAACTACACAGTGAATCACGTGGCGCTGGCGAGTTGTACGTCGTGCCACGCGGCGCCGGTGTCGCACTGGGTGGGAGAGTGCACGCAGTGCCACGAGTCGCAGAGCTGGATGAATATCGTGTATGAGCACTATATGGGCAGTGACTGCGCGTCCTGCCACCCGGCGCCAGCGGACCACTGGTCGGGGCAGTGCTCGCTGTGCCACAACCTGACGAACTGGTGGGAGGTGACGGTGGAACACAGCATACTGACCGATTGCCTGTCGTGCCATCCGACGCCGGATGGGCACTGGCCGGGGCAATGCTCGAGCTGTCATGGCACGAGCAGCTGGGACGAGTACACCTTCAACCACGACGGGTACGACAACTGCAAGGCGTGTCACGGGCAGGAGCGGCCTGCCAGCCACGAGCGGGGCCAGTGCTCGCAGTGCCATACCACCGATAGCTGGAGTATCCCGACACCGACACCGGAACCGACGGAGGAGCCGACCCCGATCCCGACGCCGACACCAACCGAGGAACCGACACCCGAACCTGTACCGACGGAGGAGACCGGAACCGAACCAGGCACCGACACGATAGCCCCATAAGGGGCTGCATGTGGGTCCGGCCGGTGGAGGCCGGGCCGCCACAACGACCAGACACCGCGGGACACACCAGCGGGGCGGGGAGGCGTCAGCGCAAGGGGAGACGCCTCCCCGTAACCTTTTTACCCTTTTCTCGTCTAGTAGGTGAGGACAGCAAGCCTTGGCGACGAATCAAAACGAATTGTTGGAGCGAGCTCGCGAATACGACGCACAGGCACTGGCCGAGATATACGATCGCTACGCCGAATCGATCTATCGCTATGCGTACCGCTACGTGGGTAACGCGGAGTTGGCCGAGGACCTGGCAGGAGAGGTCTTTCTGAAGCTGCTGGAGGTGCTGGGGACGAGGCGGGCACCGCGGAAGCAGCTGCAGGGATGGCTGTATCGCGTGACGCGGAATCTGGCCATCGACTGGATCCGGCAGCAGGACAAAGGGGTGGGTTTCTCACTGGAAGAGGAATTGACCCCGGCAGAGAACACCTCCCCGTTCACCCGACTTGAGGAACAGGAACTCCACCAGGCCCTGAGAGAGGCGATGCAGCAGTTGACGCCCAGCCAGCAGGAGGTATTGGTGCTGCGGTTTGGGGAGGGGCGCAAGATCCGCGAGGTAGGTCGGTTATTGGGCAAGAGCGAGGGCTCGGTGAAGCTGTTGCAGTATCGGGCCTTGAACAGGCTCAGAACGCTGTTGGAGGAACAGGGGAAGAGGGGAAATGAAACACAAAAAGGCGGAGCAGTTGGAAAAGTCCCTGCAGCAAGCAGCGCAGGGCAGGAGCATTGACGAAGAAGCGGCGCCATTGGTCAGGACGGCGCAGCTCGTCTCTGCTCTTGCTGAGCCACCCCCCACACCGCCGAATCGGCTGCTGGCGGGACGCCGGCAGTTCCTGACAGAAGCATCCCGGCTTCGAGCACACCGAACGGCAAAACGAAAAAGTACTCTGTGGAGGGCAGGCAATATGAGAGTCAAGCTAGCAGGAGCACTGATTGCAACGCTTCTGGTCTTTGGCATGGTCTTTGGCGTGGGGCAGGCAGCCGCAGCAAGCTTGCCGGGAGAGCCGCTGTATGGCTTGAAACTGGCAGCCGAGCAGGCGCGGATGGAACTGACGACTAACTCTGAAGCCAAGGCCGAGTTGGCCGCCGAGCTGGCCGAGAACCGTCTCGGTGAGATCACTCAGATGGTGGCCTCGGGCAAGGAAGTAGATCGCGAAACTGCCTTTGCGGCTCAGCAACAGATTTCCTTGGCATTCCAGGCCATGAATCAGGTCAGTGGTGATGAGCAGCTCAAGTTCCAGGCGCGCAATCGTCTCGAGAATGTCATCCAAAGCCAGCACCAGGTGATGGCAAATGAGGTTGGCGCCTCGGGCGAGCAGCAGGAACCGGTACGCGCTCTGATGCGCTCCATGGTTCGGGTCCGCGCCGAGCTGCAGACCGGTGAGGGCACTGGCGTCGAGACAGGCGATCGGCAGTATCCCGAGCTGGCAGATCCAGCCGGTCAGTCAGGCGCGGGTATGCAAGCAGGTCAGCAGGATGGTGATGGACTGCTGGATGGAACCGGCGCGCAGCAGGGCCAGTCCGAGGGTCAGGGTGCTATGGGCGTTGGCCCGAACTACGGCCCGGGCACCGATGACGCGGACATGGGGACCTTTGAGGGTGATGGCTATGGGCCTGGTGCCGACTACGGACCTGGTCCTGCCGAGCCACAGAATGAAACTGAGGATCCAGGGCCCTTTGGCTGGCTGTTCCAGCTCTTCCAGAAGGAGCCCAACGCTGGCAGCGACTCGCCTGGCAGCGGCTCGTCTGGGAGCAATTCGTCCGGTAGTGGCTCATCTGGTAGCGGTTCATCGGGCAGTGGATCACAGGGCGGCAGGCACTAGAACACAGTCGTAGCCCGCATCATAAGCAAGCACGCGGCCTTCGGCGTGCCCGCTCAACGGATCACGCCGAAGGCCTTGCACGATAGGCGCAGGAGCCCACAACGCTGCGTCTCTGAAGCAGGGGCCTATCGGAAATCGGCTACCCCACCACTCTTGTGGGGGCAGAATGCAGCAAGCGCGCTCTAATCGCTGCACTGGGCTATCAAGCAATCTTTGAGTGCAAAAAGGACCATGCGATATGCAAAAACATCGACTAGTCGCACTCTATGGAAGCTCTCTTTTGATGGACATCGTCGAGGCGACCCTTGGCGAGAATCACAGCCTGGATGTGGTCCGTGTGGAGGGGGCCAGCAGTGGTGCCGTGGAGAACTTGACCTCGCTGCACCCCGATATGATTGTCGTTGACTCGAGCGACCCCGACGCCCAGTTCGTGCTCTCTTTCTTCAAGGACCGGGCCGGGGTGCCGCTTCTCTGTCTCGATCCGAACTGCAACAAGGCCATGGTGCTTTCCTGCCAGCACTTCAACTCGCTGACAACCACTGGTCTGAGTGACCTCGTTTACGCGCAGGTTGGCGGCACAAATGGCCACAACCACGGCGGCGAAGAGGTGCTCTTCAGCTAGCCTCGTAGCGAATGTGATTAGCTAGACGGCCTGCCTTGCTCGATGCAGGAGGGGCACCGGGGCAGGCCGTGTTTCTATTCCATCAGATACCAGCTTGCTCAGCCCCTGTGTCCATGCAACATCTTTGCGGTTGGCGTTGCCAGGCCCGGGTCGATGCTCCGACATCATCTCCGCTTCTAGGTGCGGTCACAGCGGAAACCTGTTATAATGTGCCTACATCCTGACTTCGGAGGCAATCCCCGTGCGAGACAAACAGCCAGCACTGATCTTGGTAACCTGTGACGACGGCATCGAGTCACCCGGACTGCGCGCTGCCGTGCGCGCGCTGCTGCCGTTGGGCGAACTCATCGTATCGGCACCGTGCGGTCAGCAGACGGGAGCCGGTCGCAGTTTCTCCAGTACGCACGATGGGGCCATTCACACCGTAGAGTACTGCGTGGACGGGCAGCAGGTACCTGCCTATGGCATCCACGGTTCCCCCGCTCAGGCTGTGCTCTATGCGTTGCTTGACGTGATATCCCGCAAGCCGGCGCTGTGTGTGTCGGGCATCAACTTTGGCGAGAATGTTGGCTCAGGCGTGACTTCATCGGGCACGGTGGGCGCGGCTCTCGAAGCGGCGGACTATGGCGTTCCAGCCCTGGCGGCGAGCTTGGAGACCCCAAAGGAGTTCCACTACAACCACTCGGAGGATGTGGACTTTGGCACGGCGATCCACTTCACCCGCATATTTGCCAAGCGTATGCTCGTACGCGAACTCCCTAATGATGTGGATCTGCTCAAGTTGGAGGTACCATCCGACGCCACTCCCGATACGCCCTGGCGGGTGACGCGGCTGTCGCGCCAGTGCTACTGGAAGACCCTGCCCAGCGGGCGCAGTAACCTGGCGGAAAAGCGCCGCCTGGACTATGATGTCGTAGTTGATCGGGCCACCCTTGAGCCTGATTCAGACGTCCACGCTGTGTCTGTCTCTCGCGAGGTCTCTGTCACCCCGCTCAGCCTGGATCTCACATCACGCGTATCATTTGCCGAGCTTGAGGAGCTGTTGGCATAGCAATTGCGCCAGATGGCGACGTGACCGCGGCACGCAAAGAGGCGGGAATTAGCCAGTCACTTGCCATTTCGCCCCGCTTCGGCTACAATCAGCGCCAGAGGGTATGCGTATGGCTCACGAGACAATCCTGGTTGTCGATGACGAGCCGGCCATTGTCCAGGTCATCCACGACCGACTGTTGCAGGAGGGCTTCCAGGTGCGCGCTGCCGGCAGCGCTGCTGAGGCGCTGGCGGCCATCTGCGAGCCGCTGGATATGATCATCCTCGATCTCATGCTACCCGACCTCGACGGCTTTGAAGTGCTCCGCCGCCTCCGCCAGCAGGGCCTCGATCTGCCGGTTATTATCCTGACCGCCCGGGACGACGATGTGGACGTGGTGGTCGGCCTCGAGCTTGGTGCGGATGATTACGTCGTCAAGCCTTTCAATCCCCGGGAGCTTGTGGCGAGGGTCCGGGCGGTACTGCGACGCCGCGCAGAGGTCCTGGCCCTGGCTGATCGAGTGGCTAGCCTGGAGGCCCAGCTCCCCGAGAAGCAGGTCAGCTACCAGCCCCCTCTCGAGGTGCCGGCTGAGGGACTGTGCTTTGATCGTCCTGCGCGTCGGGTTTGGTATTCTGGACAGCCCCTGGATCTTCGCCCGCGCGAGTACGACCTGCTCCGCTGCCTGGCCCTGCACCCAGGTCAGGTGCTCAGTCGCGATACGCTCCTCGAGCAGGTGTGGGGCACTGCCGAGTACTACGATGACCGGACAGTGGACGTGCATGTGCACCGCCTGCGCCAGAAGCTGGCCCAGATCGACCCCGATGCCGACCCTATCCAGACCGAACGCGGCATCGGCTATCGCCTGGAGCTATGAACGTCCTGCCCTCCCCTCGCAGGAGCCTGGCTACCCGGCTTGCGCTCGTCTTTGGCCTGCTCGGCCTCGTCATCGTCGCCACCATGGGGCTCGGCATCTACCTGCTGACCTCGCGCTACCTGGAGCGCGGCGCGGAAAGCGATCTTGCTGGCCTGGCCGACTTTTACGCTGTCTATACAGCCTCGACAGCCCCTGATGAAGCCCGCCTTGCCGCCCTGGCTCCCGAGATTGTCAGCTTCTTCGCGCCCCAGGCAGGCTATGACGTGCGCATCTTTGATGCCGGCAGCGGTGCCCTGCTGGCTGCCACCCGCGATATCGGCTCTCTGCCCAGCCGGGCCGCGCTGGATGTATTGGGCTATCGCCGCCCTTACCTCTTTTTGGCCGCCAGCCAGGATGATCCCGGCCGAATTTACACTGCGCGCTCTGTAACTACCGCCGCTGGTGACCCGCTTGCCGTCATCGAGGTCTCCCGCTCCGTAAGCGGGACTGCTTCCTTTCTGAGCGCACTGCGTCTGGTGGTGGTCGGCTCGGGGGCCCTTGCCCTGCTCGCTGCCCTGGTGGGCAGCCTCTTTCTGGCTCGCTACATCGCCCGCCCGCTCCGCCAGATGGAATCCGCCACGGGAGCCATTGCCGGCGGTGACTTTGAGCGCCGTCTGCCCGTGACCTCCGAGGATGAGATCGGGCGTCTGGCTCGCAGCATCAACCGCATGGCCCGCGACTTGGCTCGTCTCGAGGCTGCGCGCCGCGAGTTCATCGCCAAGATTTCCCACGACCTGCGCACGCCGCTCACAGCCATCAAGGGATTCGTCGTCAACCTGCAGGACACGGCCCCTGCCGAGGTACAATCAACCCTGGCGATCATGGACCAGCAGACTGACCGGCTCATTCGCCTGGTCAATGACCTGTTGACCCTTTCGCGGCTGCAGCGTGGCGAGCTTCAGCTGCAGGCTGCGCCCGTTGATCTGGTCAGCGTGGTCCGCTCGGCTGCTTCCCTTGCAGGCCCCAAGGCCGGGCGCCTGGGTGTGAGCCTGAGCATGGACCTCCCGGGCGAGTTGCCGCTGGCATCAGCCGATGCCGACCGCTTGGAACAGGTTGTCGTCAACCTGCTCGACAATGCCATCAGGTTCACGCCACCCGGCGGCACAGTCCAGGTTCGCCTCCTCGCCGAGGGCCAGAGTGCCGTCTTGCGCGTGCTCGACGAGGGACCGGGGCTGACCGACGAGGAGGCGGCCCGGGCCTTTGAACCCTACCACCGCGGACCTGGGGGAGGCGCTGGGCTAGGATTGACCATCGTCCGCGAGATCGTCGCCGCTCACGGGGGCCAGAGCTGGCTGGTCGCGCGCCCGGAGGGGGGCGCCCAAGCGGGATTCAGTTTGCCCCGCGAATGACTATCCTGCATTGGTAGGGGCGGACGGCCGTCCGCCCCCCAAAGATGGTAATATTCGGGTAACAATCCTGTCATGCTGGGGAAATCCCCCTGCGGTATAGTGAGTACAGGTAGGATCGAAGCGGTGCGGGGCTGAATCCGCACAAGTCGAAAGGGGGAAAGCCGATCATGAAAACAAGAAAGTGGAGCGTTCTGTGCGTATTGCTCGTCCTGGTGATGGTGCTGGCTGGCTGCGGCAAGCGGATCACCGCCGAGGAGATCATCGACAAGATGCAGGAAACGGTCGACAGCACTCAGGATGCCCACGCCGTTGTCACTGCTAAGGTCAACGTCCAGGGCATCGATCTGTCAGTGAGGGCCGAGCTGTGGGAAAAGACACCTGACAAATTCCGTGCTGAGGTGTTGGAGGCTTCGCAGGCCAGCCTGGTGGGTACCACACTCGTGCATGATGGCGCCAACGGCTGGTTCTACGAGCCGGCCCGCAACTTGGTGACTGTCGGTGCCGTCGAAGACCTGGACACGCCGCTTCCCCAGGAAGTGCTGGTCGGCTTGCAGGAGATCATCCAGCAGGTGCTCAACGCCGCCGACGTGGAGCTCGTGGGCGAGGAGACCGTCGCCGGTCGCCAGGCCTACAAGCTGGAAGCCAGCCCCAAGGAGGATAGCACCGAGCAGCTCTTCCCCGGCAACGGCACGGCTACCGTCTGGGTGGACAAGGATCAGTGGATCGTGCTCAAGGCGGCCTACGTGGCTAGCGCATTTGGGCAGGGAACGCTGGAGGTTCAGAGCTTTGAGCTGAACCCCGGTCTGTCGGACGACCGCTTTGCCTTTGAGGTGCCCGAAGGTGCTACCGTGGTCGACGTTGAGGCTCAGGAGCCCGTGCCCCTCACGCTGGACGAGGCCAGGGAGCAGGCGGGTTTCGCGCTGCTGGTCCCTGCCTACGTGCCCGCAGATGCGACGCTGATCGAGGTCTTCCGCGCGGACCAGGCCTTTGTCCTGCGCTACGATCACTCGCCCGAGGTATCGTTCACTGTCTTCCAGGGGCCGGAGGAGGTGGGTCCGCCTTCGCTGGGCCAGACACAAAACCTGACCGTCCGGGGCCAGGAGGCTACGGCAATCACGGATGAGACGGGCGGGAATACCTTCCTCTATTGGGCGGAAGGTGACATAACGGTCACCGTTGCCGGGCGCATCAGCCTGGATGAAGCGCTCAAGGTAGCCGAGTCGCTCGAATAATCGATCGTTTGCTTCAGGTGGCGTATGTCCGGTCGGCTTGGGCGGCATGCGCCACCTCAAGCGCATTTGTGA
>JASFLR010000037.1:0-10974 GCA_050117995.1 Anaerolineae bacterium | reverse complement strand
GCGGCACGATAGACCTTGCTGGCAGGCGGGTTACCACTGGTATCGACGAATGTGGCCAGCTTGTAACCCTGGCGCATGACAGCGTCCATGCTCATCATGGAGCCGCCGCCACCTGCACCGTGGAAACCTATATAGCCATCGCCTTTGTCAAAGTCCTCTGCCATCTGGATAAAGTAGAAGGTGCCGCGATAGTCGTGGGCTTCTACATCGTAGGCGATCTTTTCCAATGCGGTGGGTGGCCGGTCGTACTCGCGGGCAATGCCGATGCCCAAGTCCTTGTGGCGAAAGACGCCATAGTCATCGACAGTCACGCGGCAATCGGCAGCCAGCAGGCTGCCATCAGTCAGTTGCACCAGCGGGTTGATCTCGGCAGCGCGGGCATCGTAGGTGCGAGCCAGCTCGAACAGGCTGATCAGCAGGTTGCCCAAACCGAGCTGCAGCTTGCCACCAATTCCAGTACGGCGCACCAGGTCGCGCGCCTGGAAGTCGAGCAGGCCGGTGCCCATGTCGACGTGCATCCGCGCAACCCGATCAGGGTGCGCCTCTGCAATTTCCTCGATGCCGGTACCGCCCACGCTGGAGAACATAATCAGCGGTTGTTGGGCAGCATCATCGATGATGACTCCAGCGTAGAATTCGCGGGCAATCTCGACGCGTTGCTCGACCAGCACCTCGTCCACCCGGAAATTCTTGACCTTCATGCCTAGCATGTGGCTGGCGGCCTCTTCGGCCTGGGCCGGGTTGCTGGCCTTCTTGATCCCGCCCAGGCTAGCCCGTCCGGTTACCCATGCCTGAGCCTTGATCATTACCTCGCCCCCCAACTCCTGAGCAATCTCGCGTGCCTCCTGAGGGCTGCGAGCTACGCCTCCCTTGGGGATAGGGATCTTGAATTGCTTGAGAAGTTCCTTGCCCTGGTATTCGTGTAATCGCGCCATCGTACCTCCGGTTATCCTGTGGCTATCTATCTACTCATCGGTGTCAAGATCTCTTCACGGGCCTGGTCGATAAACAAAGCCATGAACTCGATCCGTTTCCTTGCTATTCGCCGTGCTGTGTCAGTGTTCAGCCGATCGTACCACGCCATCTGGCCCGAGAGCTGGTCGCTGCAGTACCTGGGCGGCCATTGCACTTGGCCGTCCTGGAAAGGCTCATTGGCGTTGTAGGGTGGCAGGTGGCTCTTGCTCATGAAGGCGCGCATGATGCCCACCGCTCCCAATCCATCCAGCATATCGGCGTCCCGCAGGATGCAGAGAAGACGAGTATCGTCGCGCAGGCTGTTGTGCCAGCGGATGGCGTGGACAATCGCCTGCACATCGCCGTCGGGCAAGCCCAGCTCTTCCAGGAGCGGCCCCGCCAGGTTCGCCGACCGGGCGCCATGCTCGGCCTCGGGCCCTGGCTGCGTACGCCCTACATCGTGTAGCAGCGCAGCCGCCTCGGCCTGAAACCCATCCACACTCTCGGCACTTGCCAGAATACGGATGTTGGCGCGCACGCGGTCGGTGTGGAACCAACCATGGGCCCGCATCTCTCCAGTCGCCAGCGTCGTGCGCACCCATCCTTCGATCTCGGCCAGTACTGCTTTCTGTTCCCCGCGCACCTCCATGTTCGTGGTCATCGCTCGGCACCGCTCCCAGCCTAGAGATCGTACTTGACGTCTAGCTCGGTTGCGACCTGCTTGAGTGATGACTCGACCTTGGCTCCCAGGGGAATGCCCTGGCTGCTGCGCCGGTCCGCTTCCTCGAATTCCTTCTCGCCATGGAGGTAGATGCGCGTTTGACCCTCGGCCAGGTTACCGTTCTTCAGCTCTCGTATAAAGCTGTCCATGTCGGCCTTGAACCCGTCAGGCGGGCGGAATGCATCCAGTCTCCAGGCACCAAAGAAGTGACCGATGTTGGCGGGTAATGGCTTTCCCGCAGGATCCTTGGGATAGACCGCCGTCAGGAATGCCGCACCAGGCAGCACTGCGGATAGGATCTCGACCAGCAGGCCCATGCCGTAGCCTTTGTAGCCGCTCAATTCCTCGCCTGCGCCGCCGAGGGGCAGCAAACCGCCACCAGCCCGTTTGACAAAGTTGTCTAGCACGCGACCGGCATCGGTGGTCGGGACTCCGTGCTCGTCCGTGGCCCAACCGCTGGGCAGTGCCTTCTCCTGGCGGTGGTAGACTTCCAGCTTGCCCCTGGGCACAGTGCTGGTAGCCATGTCCATGACAAAGGGACGCTCCTCACCTGCAGGCACCGCAAGGGCGATCGGATTCGTGCCATACATAGCGTCGCGACCAAAGGTGGGCACCACCAACACTGCCGCGTTCGTGGTGGAAAATCCGATCATATCCTGGTCAAGAGCCATCATCGCATAGTATCCGGCGATACCATAGTGGTTGGAATTGCGTACTGTGGCAAAGCCGCTGCCGTATTCCCTGGCCTTGCCGATGGCGGCCTTCATCGCCCCGAAACTGACCGGCTGCCCCAAACCGGCACCAGCATCCAACGTGAGAGTGGTCGGTGTCTCCGTCAACACCCGCACATCGGGACGGGCCAACATAACTCCATCCCTGAGTCCATTCACATAGCGCGCCAGCCGGGCCACACCGTGCGAATCGATGCCGCGCAGATTGGCCTGCACCAGGACATCAGCCGTTATACGCGCATCCTCTTCGGGGACGTCCAGCTTGTCAAAAACCTGTACGCAAAAGTCTTTCAGTGCCTCTGCACGGACTGTGCTTCCTGACTCTGCCATGGGTTGTCTAACCTCCTCTTTGTGGCAATGCCACGGCCAAATGCTCGTACCAGGTCTGCAGATACCAAATCAATATGCATCACGGGGGCGCGCATCACCTGGGTGGCCCGCTGCCATCTCTGGATCTGCAACGCGCTATCCGCTCGCCCCCCAGAAAGCGAAAAAGGGGGTGACAAAGCAATACTCGGTACCGCTCTGTTTCCCCCTACGAGGATCGCAGTTGCCTATGGGTTTCACCGCCATGACACACTTCTCTCCTTCGATCAGGGTCGGCGGAACCGCTCCTCCAACTCCTCCAACATGGCGGCTGCTTCGACCAGCTTGTCGAGGGGATTCTCCTCTCCCCGGAAGTAGCGGTAGTCACAGGGCATGATGTCGAGGGCCTGCACCAGATCGTTGTGGTAGGCCCGCACTGTAGACGGACTGACGCTGTATAGATCTGCAATCTCGCGCTGAGTCAGCTCGGCGAAATTCACTTTGCGGATGGTATAGTCCAGAGCAGAAGCCCACGTCTCGGGCTTGCGTATGATCAGGGGGCGGCGCCCAATGCAGATGCGGTACTCCATCCACATCTGAACGGCAGCGCCGACGACTTCCAAGGGCATGCCTTTCCGGGTCATCTCCCTTGTGACTAGCGTCTCGACCTCGTCCATTCCCTCACCAAAGAGCTGCTCGAAACGCTCGGCCAGTTGTTTGTCGGGCTCGTAACGGATATAGGAACCGAGGGCTGTCCGTGATGCGTCGAAATCGCCATAGCGGGCTAGGGCGCGGGCCAGGTTCAAGTGATACTCGGCCTGTTCGGGGTTGAGACGAATAGCCTCATTGAACGAGGTAATGGCCTCGTCAATGTCCCACCGCTCATAGTGCTGCAAGCCTACGACGTTGGCTTTGCGTGCCCTCTGCGCGGTGGTCGGGGAGATGGTCTGTCTCTTGGCCATAACTACCCTCCAGCCTCCAAGTCAGTGCTTCTCGGCATCCACTCTGACGGCGCTATTATAGCATGGCCCCAGGGCAATCAGCAACTTTGCTTCAGGCGCTGGTCTTATCGGGTGAAGCTAGCTCTTGCTCGGTTTCCAATACGCGCTTGAGTGCTGCGATCGATACCTCCAGCATAGAGGCATCGGGCTCACGCGTAGTCAGGTTTTGCAGGGCAAGGTTGGGCTTTGCCATGGCGCGGACAATGGGGTTGTCCCTATGCCGGTTGGTGAAACGGATGTACTCGTAGGCTACGCCCGCCACCAGCGGGATGAGCACGATTCTGGACAGTATCCGCAGGCCCATCGGTGGTCGACCCAATAGTGCAAAGATCAGAATTGAGATCACCATGACTGATAGCAGGAAGGCCGTGCCACATCGGTAGTGAGCAGTGGAGTATTGAGAAACTGCCTCTGGCGTCAGATCGGCGCCGGACTCGTACGCATTGATCGTCTTGTGCTCGGCGCCATGGTAGGCGAATACCCGGGCGATGTCGGGTAGCCGGCCGATGGCCCAGATGTACACCACAAAGATCGTCAGCCGGATTATCCCCTCTACCACGTTGCTCAAGAAAGCCGATTCGATGTAGCGATCGATCACGCCCACAAGCAGCAACGGGCCCACAAAGAATAGGCCAATGGCAACGATGAAAGATACAGCAGCCGTCCCCCAGGCAACCGGGCCGCTAAAGTCCACATCCTCCTCCTCTGCCAGGGCCACGTCGGCTGAGAACATGAGGGTGCGGATGCCCAGCACCAGCACGTCCCAAAGACTGGTCAGGGCTCTCAGCACAGGTATCTTGCTGATCCTGCCCGCATAGATGTGGGCGCTCAGTGGTTCCGTATGGAGGATGATCTCGCCATCGGGCTGCCGGACGGCCACAGCCATAGCTTTGGAGCCGCGCATCATCACGCCCTCCATGACTGCCTGGCCGCCATAATTCATTTCGCGTCTATCTTTGCTCATTTTGTGTGTCTGCCTTGTCGTATAGTCTCATTTCGATGGTCGGAACGAGTGACCAGTCGAATCTTTCCAAACCGTTCGGTCCCAGCCTTTTCAACTCAGCCAAACAGCGGGCGGAACCATCCAGTAGCATAGAAATCTCCACGCCCATGCACCTGGGTGAGAAGGGCTCCAGGTACGCGGCTCCCCGCCCGAGCAGCATCACAGCGGACCGATAGCGCTGCTCACGTAGGTGGTAGAAGGCAACGCTGATCTGCAGGATACCTTTGTACAGCTCCCGGATTGAGCCCGGCTCGGACACCCACAGCCTCTCCAGGCTCTCGTGGCAGCTAATGAACTCGCCCCTGTTAAACTCCTCCAGTCCTTGCAGGAGCAATCTGGACTTGGCTGCCTCCGGAAAAGCACTCAGATCGTTTCCCTCCACCATTAGAGCAGGGGACTCAGGCATCGTAGGTCCCAGTTTCCCTGCCCCAACTGCCCCAATCCACCGTCACCTACAGGTGAGGCCACATTCTATCATAGAACAGGGGACCGGGCAAGCAAGATCGATCCCCAAAAGTCGAGGAATTTCCAGGTTACTGGCTCATGGCGGGGAGGAGGCAGTCTTCTTCGATAGTAATTCTCCACGGTCCGGCTGCCAACCGGGTCCTTCACCTCAGAACTATGGGCAGGTAGAGCAAGTGCCACTGGATAGAGGGATCGACGACATAGGCGTTGCTCAAGGTCGCAATCTGGCAGTCGCCGTTGATCACAGTCAACTCGTAGATACCCGGGTCTAGCCCGGCAGGGACAACCGCCGAGAGAGCTGTGGTGTCAATGTAGGTCACGTTCGATAGCAGGGTGTCGTTCAGCATGGCAACCACCACCGGCCGAAATGAGTCGCCGGTGATGAGGACGGTTGTAGGGATGTCAGGAGATCCGGCGGTGGGCTGCACGGCGGAAATGGCGGGCGGACCCGATGCAGGCAGCGGTGCCACGGTGGCAAAGCGAGAGGGTGGAGCCCACTCGCCGATGCCGCAGCCGTTCTGCCCCTGCACACGCCAGAAGTAGCAGGTAGCTGGCTCCAGTGGTGTGTCGTGCGCATAGGTGTTGATGGGGAGGTCAGTCGCATTGATGACGAGCGTCCCAAAAGTCGGGGCCTGCGCGAGTTGTAATCTATAGCCGCCAGCCTGGGGCAGATCTTCCCACGCAAAGGCTGGATACTCGTAGGACTGGTCCGTCGCGCCATCCGGCGGAGATAGGAGCGTTGGAGCGGCGGACAGTCCCGTGCTGATCGATAGATCTACGGCAGCCGTGTGCACATTGTCCGCCTCAGCCGTTCCGGAGATCACTAGTGTATAGTCGCCCGCGGATGCCCCGCTGCCTGTACTCAGGCTCAGCAGGGCTTCGCCTGGCGGGCTGACCGTGGTGGGGTCGATGCGAGCGCTTACCGCCAGTGGTGGCTTGGCCACATCCAGGGCAACGTCGCTAGTGTAGCTCGAGATCTGGCCCACGTGGATGGTTGCGGTGGCAGCATCTGAGCTGCAGAGTTGCAAGGCGCTCGGCTGCACTGCCAGCGTATAGTCTGGCTGGTCGGAGCAATTGTAGCAGGCCAGGGCAAAGTCCTGGTCTGTGGAGTCGCCAATGCCGGGAACTCCATCTGAGTTGATATTGCTTGCTACAACGCGAACGGTCATGGCGACCGCCGCCCCAGGATCGAGGAAGACACCCTCGGTGTTGTTCATATGGTCGGCGCCGCCACCGGCCTGCGACCAACCATCCGGGCCAAAGTCGTTGCCGTGATAGGTGCTTCCGCCCACCTCGACCACAAGGTCGAGATCATTATTCCATGCAGGCGTAGTCCCGCCCAGGCCATGTCCCGGGGCATCGGTCCACACCAGCATCAGACGCACGGGACGGCTGGGATCCACGACCGAGAGGGCCAGCGACCACTCCTCGCCTGTGTCGCCGAACACGATCTGCTGGTCATAGTACTGTACGGGAATCTGCGGGTCCAGCGCTGCTGCGGCGTCAAGTCGTCCCCATCCCTGTTTGCTGTCAAAGGGATGGCCCAACAGGTTTCCGTCAGCGTCCAGATTGCCCGCCAGATCGTGGGCCACCGGCAGGAAGGCGGCCTTGATGAGCGCAGGGCTGGGATCCAGGCCGCCCAATAGGCTCCGGTAGCGCTGGATAAAGAGCGCCACAGCCCCTGCGGCTTGGGGAGCCGCCATGCTGGTCCCGCACATCATGCCGTACGTGCTGGTGGGCAGCGTCGAGTCCACTGAGCAACCGGGTGCGACCACGTGGGGGATGGTACGGCCGTCCAGTGCTGGACCGTGGGCCGTGTTGGCCGACAGATCGTCGATCGCCAGGGTTTGGGAGCCGTCGGGATTCTGTAGCCTGGTGGAGCCAACCGTCAGGATATTCTTGGCTTCATCCGGCGACCCCTGCGTCTGTACGCCGCCATAGCCATTCATGATGGAAAGCACGTAGGCCAGCGGCTGGTTTCCGGGGGCGTCCGGATCTGCGTCGCGTACCCCGATATCCACCTGCATCGTGTCGTTGTCGTAGCCCTGGGGCGTGCTTGCGGGCCCCCAACTATTGCTGGAGAGCGCGGCGCCGTTATCGTAGGACTCGGACATCAGAAGCAGCATGCCGCCGGGGTCCAGGTAGAAGGGGGCGTACACTTGCTCCACCAGGCTCGCCCCTGGGGCCATGCCCAACCCCCTCAGGAACCCGGCGCTGTCCACTGCACCGGAGGAGCCGTCGGCGGCCATGATCCCCGCGGTATGAGTCCCATGATAGTCGGTGGCGCTGCCGCCACACGTCTGCCCCGTGCAGGGCACGAGGCGATTGGCCAGGTCGGGGTGATCGTCCTGCACGCCAAGATCGACATTGGCCATGGTGACGCCTGCACCCTCCAGACCGATCTCCCCCAGCCAGGCAAGGTAGCCAGGATAGGCCAGGTTCGTGCTGTCCACGTTGTTGGCGGTGACCTGGTTGCCCAGTTCGCCGCGCGGACCGCCATCCAGGGCCTCGAGTTGGATGCTGTAGACGCCGGGCACCCGGGCAGCTTCCTGCAGGGCCGAGCCGGGCAGCGTAAAGGTGGCGATTTCAAAGGTGGCGTTGAGAATGGCGCGCCCATGCCTGTAACCGTCCAATCCCTCAAGCCGGGCCAGTGCGTCCTCGACGTCTGCGGAGCGTACCAGGAGAATATCTACCAGCACCGGATTGTCGTCCAGATTGCGCCACCGGGGCTGCAGGCGATAGGCTGGGACAAACGGGCCCGTCCAACGCACCTGGGCGGGATTGGCTCGTTGCGCCGCTCCTCGCTCTCCCCAGACCACGTAGGTAAAGGGTGGGATATACTGCACGATCTCCAGGCCGTCTCGCGCCAATCGATCCAGCCATGCTTCGCGGGGTGGTCCCGCAAATTGCACCAGATAGAGGTCTGGCCCGCCGGCAGGCAGGGTGTCCCAGCCCGCTGGCAGCTGGATCCTATCTCGCACGGGATCAAAGCTCTGCTCGCCCAGCCGCAGGGTATAGGGCTCCTCGCGGACCTCCATGGGCAGGCCGGTCGCCTGCAGGCCTTCAAGCTCGCTGGGGGCCAACTCCAGCCAGACGAAACTGCCATAGTCGAGGGCTCGTTCGCCGGCGGCCAGCTCACGCCAGACGATACTGCCATGGTCGAGGGCTCGCTCGCTGGCTTGGCGGACAGCTTGCGATGCGTCCACGCGCAACCTCTCGTAGGTGGAGGCTGGTATGCGCACCAGGACGGTATCTTTTGGTTGGCCGGCCGCTGGCACAGAGCCGGGCAGCGCCAGCAGGGCGAGGACCAGCAGCACCAGCACCTTGAGTAGCTGTAGCGGGCGATTCACAGCTGTTGCCTATCTCCAACGCTCTATCGTCTGTTCCTCGTCGCACGACCGCTGGGTGAGGAACCAGTGTCTCTTATCGCTGGTGCTGGTGGTGGGAGTGGGTCTTTCCAGTCGTGCGCCCTCGCCTCTTCCGCACCAGCCACAGTATGGCAATGCCCAGGACGAGCGCGGGGACGCCCAGGCAGTTCGTGGCCTGGCCGATCTCGGGAAGTGCAGGCTCCACGCTGACGAGCTGGATGGGTACCGGCGTAAACACCAGTACAAACACAACCATCACCAACGCAGCATAGATCTTTTGTGGGAGGTCCAGGCGCGTCACGTCGTCGAGGGGGTCGGGATGCTGGCGCCCAAAGAGGAAGATGAGCGCAGCCCAGAGGAGCCACCCTTCCCATAGGAAGAAGCCCATGGCCACCAACAGGATCACGATCGGCCACGCGAAGAGCCGTGCCCGGTTTCCCAGTAGGCTGTACATCACATGCCCCCCATCCAGTTGCCCCACGGGCAGAAGATTCAGCGCGGTGACAAGCAGCCCTGCCCAGCCTGCCAGGGCCACCGGATGGATGAACACGTCGTACCCTCCGGTTAGTGGAGTCGTGCCAAGGAGTGCGGCGACGATCTCCTTTAGCGCAGCGGGGAACTCCAGAGGAACTCCACTGCCCGGCAGGATCTTGCCAAAGACGGCGAACTTGAGCAGGAGGTAGAGGAGGGAGTTGCCCTCCAAAAAGACTGTACCACCGGGTTCGGGTAGGCTCATCGGCTCCACAGGCGAAAGCATCAGGCCAATGATCAAGATCGGCACAGCCAGCACGAAACCGACCAACGGCCCCGCTGCCCCCACCGTGAGCATCTGGCGGCGGTTCAGGCTCCGCCCCTTCATGACGATGACGGCGCCCATAGTGCCGAATGGCGGCACGGGTACCGGGAGGAAGTAGGGCAGTGAGACGGGAACCTTGTGGTACCGCCCGGCAAAGTAGTGGCCCAACTCGTGACCGGTCAGGATGGTCATAAGGCTCAGGGCAAAGGGCCAGCCGAGCCATAGGTGCTTCAGAAGCCAAATGATATCCGCTCCAGCCGGGACCTGATCCGACCACGTGGCGCCTACAAAGAGGGTGGAGAGCACCGTCAGAACGTAAAGCACGATGTTCACCCATGGACGCGCGTCGCTCTTTTCCGGGAGCACGCCCGGCATAGCTAGCAGGACATCGAGCTTGGAATCCGGGTCGTGGCGCAGCACGGCGGTGTACTCTAGCTTGCGCAACCGATCGGCGATCTTTGGGTGGGCCTCGTGTGACGGTGCTCTCAGATACCCGCGCAGCCGGATCGCTTTCGGATGCTCTGGGACGCCAAGGGTGACGTCCTGCACCGCGAAAAGGTCGCCTACGGCGTTTTCGATTTCATCGGCGACCTGCTGCGATGGCGCTCTCTCTTCGTCAGACATATGGTTCAGTCCTCTGGACTACCTACTGCTGCTTGTCAACAGCTCGCAAGCTTGGTATAATCGACGCCGGCAAGGCGGGCGCGGTGGTGCGGAAGGCTGGCCTGGCTTGACCGGTGCGGGCAAGTATACCACAGGCTGTGCGCGGGCGCAACCTGCCCGGAATGTACGCAGCGATGAGGAATTCGCCATGACGATCGATTCGCCAGAGCAAGATAGCGGCGCGCCAAGGTGGCGTTACCTTGCGCTCGCGGTTCTGATCTTCCTTCTCACTTTGATTGTGCTCGCCGTGCTGTGGCAGGTGCCACGTCTGGTGCCGGGTCTGGTTGAGCGATGGTCATCTCCGGCTACAACGCCGACACCTGCCGTCCAAGCGCCTACCATCACCAGTTTCTACGCAGAGGCCGATGATACGGCGCGCGCGATCACCTTCTACCTGAACGCCCAGGTTCCTCCGGATCGCCAGGTATCCGACGTGCTGCTGTGGTATGACACCGAGCCCGGACACCACGGGCGACACGTTGCTGTCCCCTCATCTCACAGTGTGAGCACCAGCTACGTGCTCGACGCATTGCTCGAGGGCTTTACGCGGACGCTGACCACCACGCACGAGCTAGACTACTGGTGGCTAGTGCGCGACACGGCTGGCGATACGGTCCGATCCGGCGGGATGGTGTCGCTGGGTCCCCAACTCGCAGCGATGGCGACTGCCCCGCTGCCCGAGCCCCCGCCCGTCGATTTCACCTGGGCGATGTCTGAGACTGCGCACTTTCAGTTCCACTATGTGTCAGATAGTGCAGCCGAACGCGATCGCTTTGTGCTTGGCCCTGTCGCGGAAGGGGCATTGGCCATCATCCAGCCCGCTCTCGAGACCGACTTCCAGGGGCAGATGAGCGTCTACCTGGTTCCGCGCGTCTTCTGGCAGGGCGGGGCGGCATACGGCGACAAGGTGCAGCTCATCTCCTATCTGGACCGCAACTACTCCTCTGTTGAGACCTGGTCCTATTT
>JASFLR010000036.1:0-11067 GCA_050117995.1 Anaerolineae bacterium | reverse complement strand
ACGCTATCCTGGAACCACCAGGGCGGACCCACCCTGAGGGCCGGGTAGTGGCCCGCCAACGGGGCCAGCTCGCGCGAGTACGTTGCTTCGTCCAGGGTGAACACGATAAGGGTCAGGCGGCGGTCATTGCCGTACTTGTTCAGCAGCGCGCGCAGGTTGTGCGTGAACTCCGCGCTCTGTGGGATATCGCAGCCCCCATCCGCGCCAAACCGGTCTAGGACCGCCTGGTTGCAATTGCGCACCGACCCAACGTGCATCTGCATCACCAGGCCATCCTCGATGCTCATGCGCGCCAACTCCATCAGCATATGCGCTACGAAGAGGCGGCCATCCTCTTCTGTAGCCTTGCCCCGCAGGGCGCGCTGAAAGATGGCCTCCGCCTCTGATCCGGACAACTCTACAGTGTACGCCGTCTGCGCATCGTGATCCGTGGCCTTGGCACCCAACTGCCGGAAAGCGCTACGCCGCTCCTCCAGTGCCCTGATATACGCCGCATAGGAGTTGATATTGTTGCCCGTGAGCTCACCCAGCCTGCCTACCCTCTCCCTCCACCCCGGCGCTAGCAGCTTGACCACATCATCGGGCCGGAATGTTGGCCGGATGTCGCCCGCCCAACCCGACTCGCGGATCGCCTGGTGATGGGCCAGCGAGTCGGTCGCCATGTCGGTCGTGCACAGCACCTCGATGTTGAATCGCTCAAAGAGCGCCCTGGGACGGAACTCGGGTGATGCAAGCTTGGCGGCTATCTCATCGTAGATCGCCTGGGCCGTCGCCCCCGTCAGCTTTTCCTCGATGCCAAAGACGCTGTGCAGCTCGTGGGTAAGCCACGCCCCAGTCGGCGTGCCGCGAAAGAGGTAGAAATTCTCGGCAAAGGTCTGCCAGATGGCGCGGTGATCCGTCTCCACAGAGCCGCCATCGATCCGCGGCACTCCCAGCGCCTCCAGCGGGATCCCCTGAGAGTAGAGCATGCGGAACACATAGTGGTCCGGAATGATCAGCAGCTCTGCTGGCGTACCAAAGGTGGCATCCTCTTGGGCAAAGAGCGCAGGATCCACGTGCCCGTGGGGGCACACAAAAGGCAAATCCGCCACTTGTCGGTAGAGTTCCCGGGCAACCTCACGCTGCGCCGGATCGGGATCGAAATACCGGTCTTCGGGCAGACTTTCCCTCGTATTAGCCATCGGTTCCCTCCTGTCGCTACACAAAGCATTCTCACCAGACATATCACGGGCTGCTTTGTCGGCGCTCAATTCCTGTCTACCAAGCCTAGGAAGCTGATCTCGCTACAGCCTTAGCAGGGACAGTACCGACCCAGGATTTCACCCGTGATGGCGTTGATGACCGTAATCCTCGGTATGTCCAGATCGCCGGTATGCTCCGAGCTATGAACCATCCAGCACGGATCTCTAAAGGACGACATGACGTCCGTCTCGAACAGCATCTGGCCTGGGCTGAGGACAACCAACGTACTGGACGTCACTTCACCTTCCACCATGGCTTCAGCCTCCGCCTTGCTGATCCGAAGCGGGGGCAACTGCTCTGGAAGATCTTCGCGCCAGTGTATGCGCTCGTTGACAAGCCGCCCGCTCTCAATATCGAACGCGTAGTAGAGCTCATCGCCAGCAATGACTGCCCCATCCACCTCCCGGTGACCGTAACAGACAATCCTACCAAGGCTTTCGCTCAGGTGGCGCTGGATCTCATTGGCTCGCAGTTTGTCGGTGATCCCATACTTCTCCCACGCCTCGGGACCCACCACCTCCGGCGTCAGATAATCACTACATATGGGATCCTTCTGTGCGCGCTCTTTGGGCACAGGTGTGGGCGAAGGCTCTGGCAGCGGCTCCGGCACGTCCTCCAGACACTGCCAACAGACCTGATCGCCAGGACCGAACTGCAAGTTACATAGTCCCCTTGCCAGCCTGCCCGCGTCATCCTCGTCGAGCTCCTGGCCCGTAATTCTGGCCGCCATCTGGGGATCAAAGCAGGTCCTCCCACCCCTACCTTCCAGGCTGCTGTCCGGCTCCTGTCCTTGTCCCGTGGGCGTCGGAACGAGCCACCGCCAGACCACGTCTTCCCCACAATCCAAGCAGATGGAACCCGACATCTCCAATCCACAGGGAGGGCCTCCCAAGAGACCCCAGAAGTCGAATTGCTCGGGGTCATCATCGCCGATCTCGAGGACCGGCGTTGTCGCGTCAATGCACACCGTGGTCGTCTGGGAGTCGTCATCCACAGCTTCGGATATGTCCGGAATCGGCTCATGTGTGGGCATGGGTGAAGGCTCCGCTGGGGGACCGCCCCACTCGACGTAGGTCACTGCCAGCTCCCCGCTCCCTCTGTCAAAGATGTAGTAGCCGTTCGCGGACAGCCAGAGACTGCCCCCGACAAACTCTGGCTCTGCAGTGCTGCACACAATATAGTCCATGAACTCGTAGGGTGCGAACCTGCCATCCTGCAGCTTCTCGGCAAGCCCATAACGCTCGAATTGCTCCTCACCTACCACCATCGCCGTGACGAGATCTGCGCAATCTATCTCGGTGCTTTCAAGGTCCGCCAGGGCCGACGCATGTGAAGTCGGGGTTGCCGTCGCGCCAAGCGCCGTGAAACCGATCACCGAGAGCAACAGTATGCACAGACCAGCAAACTGCCCCAAGGACGTCCGCTCTCTCATCTGGTGCCTCCCTGCATCCCGCTATGTACTCTGGAAGTTCGGACATGTAGCGCAGACATGACACGAAGCCGTACCCTAATGCAACCGCCTGCTGAAGCGACTCTGCGACGATGATGGCGAAAGGTGAACCTGCGGCCCGGCGCGGAGAGGCCTCCCGCTCAGCGGGGCCGTTCAAGTCGATAGCTACGAATACAGTCTACCATGAAACTCGCGGCGCTGCAACCAGGCCCGCCTGCGACTAACAACGCACAAGGTTGCGGTAGTCCCGCCGTCGGCGCAAGACTGTGAAATCCTGCGCCTTGCGGCTATTCGATGGGCGTCCCGCCCATTGCCGTACATCACTGAGAGCTATTTGGCCAGCGCCCGATAGAGGGATCAGTTAGATGTGGACGATCATTCTGCCATCCGAGCAAATAAGAGCCATGCTGAGCCAGTCGAAGCAGGCTCTTGCGCCCTGTCAGGCAGGAACCGCGAGAAATCGTCCTTCGAAGCGCTCAGAATGATTTCTCGCCACACACAATTCCTCAATTGGTTTCTCTATTTGAGCTTGCTCTTGAATCCCAACACATACCCGCCCTGCAAGGCAGCCAACTCCTGCGTGTAGAAGAAGGCCTTGGGATCAGTGGCCTTCACCACCTTGAGCAGTTGCGGCAGCCTGTTTGCTGTGCAGACTACCTCCAGCACAGCCACCGGGCCATCGCGTCCCGTTCCCTCGTAGCGTGTAAGGGCAAATCCGGCCTCCCGCAGTGCTGCCGCCATCTCTTCGTGTATCCCATTGCAGATCACCGTCGTTTGCACCACCCGCTGAGACAACTTCTCCGAGAGGACCATGCCCAACAGCGTGCCCGTAGCAAAGCCACCGGCGTAAGCCAGCACATACGGCCAATGCTGGATATCCTGGATCACCCGTCCAACGATCAGAATAAAGATCAACACCTCGACAAAGCCGATAGCCGCCGCCAGCAACTTTTTCCGTCGCACGATGAACTGTACGCGGATGGTGCCCAGACTTACGTCCGTCACCCGCGCGAAAAAGATGATCAGAGACCATAGCAGAACTTCCATCACACTCTCCACACTGTTAAATTCTCTCTCCAGCCTGCACGGGACCCCCAGTACACGTGCTGACAGATCCTACGCCAGATCGTAGCGCTCTATGGCCAGATCCAGGATCTCGTTGATTAGCTCTTCGTACGACCAGCCATCAGCCGCCGCCTCGATGCACAGATCCGAATACCCGGGATTCAGGCCCGGCAGAGGGTTGACCTCGAGGATATAGGGCCGGTCATCGTCGCTGGCATCCAGGCGAAAGTCTACCCGGGCCACGTCCAGGCAGCCCGTGACGCGAAAGACGCTGGCTGCCAGCCAGTTCAGCTCGTCGAGCTGTTCATCGGTCAGCGGTGCCGGGCATATATAGTGGAATTCATGGGCCATCTCCACCTTGATGCGGCTGGTATAGATGCCCGCCTCCTCTGCCGGGTAGGCATCCATATCCACCTCCAGCGTCGGGAAGAAATGCAGGCCCTTCATGATGCGCGGCGCAGCTTCGTCGTCGGGCACGCGCCAGGCAACCGGTGAGCGCAGGTTGCCCACCAGGCCCACCGTCACCTCCCGGCCCTCGATGTAGCGCTCAACCAGCGCTGGTTGGTCATACCTGTCGAACAGCCGGCGGAGTTGGATCCGCAACTGCTCCTCATCGCGCGCGATCGAGTCAGCAGTGACGCCCATGCCCGTACCCTCGCGGCTGGGCTTCACAAACACCGGGAAGCTCAACTGGGGATCCAGTGGCTCGGTCACACGCTCGAACACCTGAAAAGGCGGCGTGGGCAGGCCGTGGTAGGTCAGCACACGCTTGGTCATCGGTTTGTCGAGGGCCAGGGCCAGCGTCAGCACCTGAGAACCAGTGTAGGGGATGCGCAGCATCTCCAGGATTGCCGGCACGTGCGCCTCCCGCCCGTCGCCATGGTGGCCCTCACAGATGTTAAAGCAAATATCGGGCTTGACCTTGCGCAGCGTTTCGAACAGGGACGCATCCCCCTCCAGAAGGGTGACATCGTGCCCACCCGACGCTATGGCCTGCATGATAGACTGGATCGTCTCCTCCGAATCCAGGTCATCCCAGCGGTCAGGCGACATGCCGGGCCAGGTGGGCGCATTCTTTTTCAGATTTGCCAGCAGCGCGACTCTCATTCGCCTTCTCCTGAACTCATGGCCTTCTTGATCGGTGCCCAACGGATTCGGGTCAGTCGTTGGTGACTCGTATCGAACCCTTCAGGCACAATGGCTACTTGATGACCCGCCAGCAGTCCGGCAACCCCCTCCTGGCCCTCTTCGCCAGATACAGCCGCGCGCCTTTGGCACGATGGACAGATGGCCGGATCGTGCCGGTCATAGGTCTCGGGCTCGGCATAGGTCGTGATAAAGCCCTCAAAGTTGCGTACGACTACCCGATCGGCTGATTGGCTGAGCACATAGTTGGGCATAACCGGGATTTTGCCCCCACCACGCGGCGCATCGATCACAAAGGTCGGCACTGCAAAGCCCGAAGTATGCCCGCGCAACGACTCGATGATCTGAATCCCTGCAGACACCGGCGTGCGAAAGTGCCCTGCGCCATGTACCAGGTCGCATTGATAGACGTAATAGGGTCGCACACGGTTACGCACCAATTTGTGTACCAGATCCTTCATGACATTCGGACAGTCGTTGACGCCAGCCAGCAGCACCGATTGGTTGCCCAGCGGGATGCCAGCATCGGCAAGGCGGGCCAACGCCACCTCGACCTCAAGCGTGATCTCCTTGGGGTGGTTCACATGGACGTTTAGCCACAGCGGGTGGAACTGGCGCAGCATATTGGCCAACTCCAGCGTGATCCGCTGCGGCAAAAAAACCGGCACACGGCTTCCAATGCGCAGAACTTCGACATGGGGGATGGCCCGCAAGCGCCGTAGCAGGTCCTCCAAGATGCGTGGCGGCAGCGTGAGAGGGTCGCCACCCGAGATCAGGACATCGCGGATCTGGGGATTGCCGGCAATATAGCGGATCTGCGAGTTGTAGTCGTTCCGCCCAAACTGCGCGCTGGGGTCTCCGACGATGCGGCTGCGCGTGCAGTAGCGACAGTAGCTCGCGCACTGCGTGGTGACCAGCATCAGCGCCCGGTCGGGATAGCGGTGTACCAGCCCCGGAACCGGTGAGTGGGCATCCTCCCCCAGCGAATCGACCATCTCGGCAGTGAAGGGTACCAACTCCCTGTTGGTGGGAATGACCTGCCGGCGGATTGGACAGGCTGGATCCTCGGGCTCGATCAATGTCGCAAAGTATGGGGTTATGTCCACGCGAAAGCGACCTGGGGCAGACAGGCCCTCGATCTCCTCCGATGTCAGGTGGATCACACGATTCAGCTCATCCACCGTATTCAGCCGGTGAGCAAGCTGCCATCGCCAATCATTCCACTTCTCCAGCGGCACCTCTGCCCAAATGCCCGGAGGCCTTTGCCTTCCGGGAGGTTCCACTTCGCATTCCTCGTTTGCCATCAGCCTGCCCCCTTCCACAGAAGCAATGCCCTTCTCGCGGCAGATCCCGCCACAAGATAAAATACCAGCCAGATACTATGGTTGAGGATTGTCCGAAAACGGTGGAAAAGAGCTATCAAAGTAGTCGCGATTGGCGAAAAGGATACGAACCTTGATATGACCGCACCTGCACCCTCTGCCACACCCTTGGGCTGCCTGCCCTCATACCAAAGGGCAAGGGGGAATCCAACCGCTGTCTATTGCCTGGTCCCTCACACAGGCCAGTCCACCCTGCCGGAGATTGGAGGAGTGTGGCCAATGTTTCACCCATGGTGCACTATCTCGGGCTCGTTGGAGGGCAACGTCGCACGCTTGTACTTCGGAGGACCTGAGGCAAACAACAAACTGGAGTTCTCACGAGCCCTAGTAGTCAACGCCTCTCAAGACTGGATTGTCCAGCTACGCTATTCGCTCCCCAGCAGCCCGCTCAGGCTGTTCTGCGCCGCAGTAGCACTCCTGCCAGGAGCAGCCCAAACCCAGCTGCCGCCATCCCGCTGCTCACGACTGCCGCTGGCATCCCTACGCCGCTTTCCGGAGGTTCCCCCACGATCGACACCTCCGCCGTAGCAGCGCCAGAGACTGGATCCTTGTTCCAGTTGGTGCCCCAGGCAGTCACGGCATCCGTGTGAACGGCACCCGCATCCCCCGTAACCTCTGCACGAATCGCGCACTGATAGACCTCAGCAGGACCCAAGGTCTGCGGAAGGGCACAGTCGCCGCCCGCTTGCTCCAGCGGCCCGTACACCGAATCGACGAGATCCTCCAGCGTAACAGTGATTGGAGAGGTGTTCTCCACGACAAAGGTGAACGTTACCCAACCTCCCGGCTCCAGAAGCTGCTCTGGGTGGGCCGTCTTCTCTACCTGGATCAGGCCCGGCAACACAGTCACATTGATGACATCGATGGCCCGATAGTGGCATTTGTCCGCTGTGTTTGGCCTGGCATCGCCAACGCCGCCGCATATGGTGTCTTTCTGATCATCCCAGCTCACAGCGGTACCGATATCCAGGTACCCGTCGCCGTCCGAGTCGATGCACGGCACCGTGACCGGACCGAGGAAGTAATAGGTGTCCACGCCCGGCTCAAGGTCACCGCACTCGTCCAGAGCATCCTCAGGCTCGGCATCGTAAAACGGTCCGCTGCCGCTTTCGGGGTCGTATCCACCAGTGCAGGTCTCGCCCGCCGGGCAGTCGGCGTCCTTCCTGCAGGCAGCGCCCGACACAGAGCAAGTCCCTACCGATGCCAGGGGTGGAGGCAAGTAGTAGCGCTCGCATGTGCCGGTGTCGGCACCTCCACCGTCGAGTGCCAGAAACAAGCCAATGTCATAGCGCTCCAGGGCCGTAGCCAGCAGATCCGCTTCCAGATTCAGGGTCACGAGTTCGCCCGGCATGCAACTGGCATCCACATCGTTCAGCAGGGAACTGAGCCAGACATCGCCTGCCGTGCAGACATTCGTCCAGCCGGTTACATCGTCTATGCAGCTTCCCTCCTGTGCGGAAGCAGGTTGCGAACCCGGTAGTGGTGAAAGGAGGGCAAGCAACCCCAGAAGCGTCAAGACTGACGTTCGGAGCATGTGGTGCTTCATCGTGTGCTCTCCCTGATCGAGCGCCCCTGAATCACACCCAATCTGGCTGTCATGCAACCAGTCCTACCCTACGGGAGATATTATGACACACTTTTCACAATCAGTCAACCCTTTCTGCAATTCGTCGACGGTCTCACGGTCTCTGCCAAGTCGGGCGGTTGGCTCGGACTGCTTGCGGTGAATCTGGCGATCCACCGCCAAGAGCGGAGCGGTGGGGCAGCTGGCTCGCAACGCAGAGTGCAGAGGCCCTGTGCTTTGCCTCCCATGGGTTTCGGTGGACAGTCTGTATAAGAGCGGCGGAAGACTATCTCACATCGGGTGAACACCCACATCTGGCGCTGCCAGCCCATTCGTGCTATACTAACCTAGTCTACGACACCAACGGTACAGATGAGATGAAAACCACAGGAAGCGTGATCCAATGGGTTCAGGAGCGCATCCGTCAGCTCGGCACAGACCGGCTGACCGCGGCCCTGATAGGCTTCGCCTTTTTCCTGACTGCAACCGTCGCCGCCCTATGTGCAGACCTGTGGCTATGGCCCGATAGTGACGGCTCGTTGTCGCACCCCTCTGCACCCCAAGAGCCCACTCCATTTGTCCTTGCATCATGGCTGGCAGATCCCACGTCAACGCCGGTTTTGCTTGCCACCCCCGCAACTTACCCGGAAGCCGTGAGGATTCGTGTTCCAGCCATCGGCATTGATCGCTCCATCATTGAGGTGCCACTTACCTACGATTCGCAAACCAACACCTGGAATCAGGACTACAGCCAACTATTTCGCGACGGAAGAGAGGACTTGGTAGGCCACTACCTCGGCTCGGCCTCACCTGGACAGCCGGGCAACACCGTCCTCGTGGGCCACAACTACGGCTATGGCGTTAAGGGTGTCTTCCTGCGACTTGGGCGCCTGAAAGCGGGCCAGCAAGTTGAAGTCGTGAACGCTGCAGGCCAGACCTTCACCTACAAGGTCTCAGAGGTGATGCAGATCCCCTGGACCACCAAGGACCAGCAGCAGCTTCTGAGCCATCAGCAGTACCTTTCGGTTGGCGATGCTGAGCGGCTTACGCTGGTGACCTGCGGCGGCTCCAGCTGGGCGCCCTTCCCCGACCGCGTATATGTGGTGGCCTACCCGGTCGACCAATAGAGAAACTAAGCAGTAATTGGACGATCTTCATAAAAGATTGAGGTGTGCAATTTCTATCTGATTCGTCCATAAACCAGGCCATATCCATGACAGGACAAGTCCCCACCAGCAGCGAGTCAATGGGTTGCTGTCCTACTGGTAGCCTCGCCCTGGTGACCCTCTGGAATTGACCCCGGCTCGCTTTGGCGATAGAATAGATTTGGTCAAGCCACAATGGCCTGGACCCCCAACGATCCTGGTCGCAAGACTGAGGCAGAAAGGAGTCTCTCCGATGAATCTGCGCAATCGTCGTGCATTGTACCTATCGATCATCCTGTGTCTGGCCGTAATCCTGTCCGCCTGCGGCGGTACGCCCACGCCCCAGGCCAAGCCGCCTACGTCCACCCCTGCAGCCCCGGAGGCCGAGTCGCCAGCCATGGCAACATCCACGCCAGCTCCATCCGAACCCGAGCAGCCCACCGCAACCCCGACGGCGACCCCAACTCCCACCCCTGGCGCGGCACCAGCCGTCCCCACCACGCCATCTGAATCCAGCCGTTGTGCGGGATTGACCGGTCAGCTCGAAATCCAGGTCCTCGTCGGCCCCGCTGAGGCCGTCGGACTGGAGCCCGTCGCCGTCGGCAACGTGCCCTTTACCGTCACCACCTCAGACCCGCCCTACCTGGTCGAGGGACAGGGGCCCATCTCCTACGAAGCCACTCTTGCCCAGCAATGGGGCACCTATACCGTGACCATGGACATGGAGACAGCGGTACAGGGCGAGTGCTCAGGCGAGGCAGGCAGCGAGCAGCTTAGCCTCGTCCTAGAGATGACCGGTGAGCAATTGGTCGTGGTCGAGGCCGAGGGCTTTCAGGGGGAGTACCCCTGGGAAGGGACACAGACCCGCGACCTCGCCTTCCCCCTGGAGGAAGGCGCCACCGCCGAGGGTGAGGGCTGGGCCGTCGTCCTGCATCTGGGTAACCCCTAACTGCAATTCTTAATCAGGGACCTCGCCCCACGGTGCCAGTTCTATCCCTGAGGGCGAGGTTCCCAGGCGTCCTTCCTCGTCTCCGACGGGATATGGCGGCGAGCCCAGCTATCCGCCCCGCTTCCTTTCCCAATCTGCTCTATCCAACCGGTAGAAGTAGTGATGCACCGGCGTGGTATAGTCGCGCATCGACTCGGAGAACTCGTACACACCCTCGCCCACGCGCACTGCACCTGCGCCTTCCTGCATCTTGATCGAGGCGATGTTATCCACCTTGGGCGTCGCCTGAACGGCTATGCATTCGGTGTGGGCGAACTCGTACGCCACCAGCGCGAGCCAGACCTCGGCGCCGTACTTGTGCCCCCAGAACTCGGGTAGCAGCTTGCAATCTAGCTCAGCTATGCCTTCTTCGTCTGGGCAGCCCAACTTGCACTCCCCGATAGCCTGGCCGGTGGCCTTTAGCTCAACAACCAGCAGCCGGTCGAACTCGGGCCCTTCCTGTCCCGAGAGTATCTCTTCGAGCTTACTTCGGGTGATGCGCAGCCCCTGCGGAAACCCCACGTGCACCATGACACGTGGGTCGTTCCACAGGGCATAGTACAGATCCATATCCTCCACAGTCGCAGCTCTGACAACGAGCCGCTCAGTCTCGAAAATCGAATCGTGACCTGTAGACATACTCCCTCCCCGTCCTCAAGCGACAGCCTCACGGTGCCGCTGCCCAATCTACTGGATCGACCGCGCCATGCCAACCTGCTCTCGGCGCTGATGCCTCACGCCTCTCTGGTCCAACCGCACCTACAGTATCTACACGGAATATCTTCTTGTCAAACAGGGCGCTTGGTGCCTGGGGGGGCGTCCTTTTGGCCCTGGCACGCCTGAGCCATCAATATGACAAATCCTACCAAAGATGGTATAATGCCCCCCAACTTGACTCAAGGAGCCAACCAACGGAATGGACTTTGAGAACATTCTAAACACCATACAGCCTTTTCTCATCATGTTTGCGGCCCTCATCGCCGCATTCCTGACTGCGATCTGGGTCAGCGTAGTCATCTGGACCTTTCGCGACATCCGCGCCCGGTCCCGCGACGTCTTTGCCCAAATCCTGGCCACCTTGGTAG
>JASFLR010000035.1:0-11079 GCA_050117995.1 Anaerolineae bacterium | reverse complement strand
AAGGTTGCCTTCAGACGCCCCAGATCGAGAGGTGCGCCAAAGGTCAT
The DNA here is from genome assembly GCA_050117995.1 of Anaerolineae bacterium. Taxonomy (GTDB): domain Bacteria; phylum Chloroflexota; class Anaerolineae; order JAAYZQ01; family JAAYZQ01; genus JBFFCR01. The sequence continues at coordinate 11,032 of JASFLR010000035.1, read as the reverse complement.
GACCATGGTGATCATCATCGGATGGGAGGCACCTTCCATGCGCAGCCAGGCGGTATCGATGTTCGAGAGTGGGTCCATTAGCACCGTGGCACCTCCCAACATTACACAAGCACTATTCTGCGGCTGTCCGCACGTCGTCTACAAGATGAGAACCACCCCAGCAACGATTTCGACTGCCAAGCTGATCCAATTGGATTGCTCGAACGACCTGTCCAGGACCATGCCGGCGACCCGCGCCACAAAGATGACCAGGTAGGTAATGCCCAGCATCTGGTATGCTGCAGGCTCGCCGAGGATGAGCGGCGCCAGGCCAAGGCCGATGAACGCACCGCCGAGCACGGCGCGGATCTCGGTGATGCCGCGCGGACCCGGAGCACTCAGGCCAGTGAAGCCCTGTACGGACCTGGGCAAGATCAGCGAGACCAACCCGGTAACAATCGTGCCCACGGCAAAAACAATCTGCAGGATTTCCAAGAACGTCATGTTAGCATCCTCCTTTGCCTCTTTCAAAAAGATAGTGTGAGACCAGGTATTCGCGACCTCGTCCCAGATTCCATACCTCTGCACAGACCAAGAAGAACAGGCGCCAGTAGACGTACCAGCGTTTCCAATCTCTGGCGCCGTAGGTCTCCCTCATAATCCGCCGTACCTCAGCCTTGTTGCCGTCTAGCTTGTTCAACCACGCCCGAAGGGTTCGCGTGTAATGAGTTCCGTCCAGGCACCAATGCTCGATCAAGCGCAGATCGCGCTGGAAGTAGAGCAGCAGATCGTCGGAGGGCATCGTCCCGCCGGTGAAGAAATTCTGCGCCATCCAGTCATTGGGATCGCTTGCGTCGAACTCGTAGGCGAACTCGCGGTGGCTAAAGATGTGCACAAAGAGCTTCCCCGAGGGCGTGAGCCAGCCGGCGATCTTGGCCATCAACTGCTCATAGTTCTTCATATGCTCGAACATCTCGACGGAAAGCACGCGATCGAAACGCAGCTCCGTCTCGAACTCGGCGACATCGGCTGTGAGAACGGAGACGTTATCCAGCCCGCGTGCGCGACACTGACTCTCGATATGCTCACGCTGCGTGCGAGAGTTGGAGACAGCCAGCACCCGGCAGTTGGGAAAGCGCTCTCCGATCCAGAGGCTAAGCGAGCCCCAACCACAGCCCAGATCCATCACCTTCATCCCATCTTCCAGCTGGGCGCGCTCGCAGGTGAGAGCCAGCATTGCCTCCTCAGCCTGCTCGAGCGTTGAGACGCCATCGCCCCAATGGCAGCAGCTGTACTTCATCAATTTGCCCAGCAGCAGCCTGAAAAACTGGGTGGGAACTTCGTAGTGCTGCTGGTTCGGATCATCGGTTCTGATGGCAATGGGGCTCTGTCTGAGCTTTTCGATCAGGGCCTGCTTCTCTGCGGCGCGCTCGTGCAGACTGACCCGATAGCGTCGCCTCAGCGTTTGGGCCAGGCTAGCCCGGAGGGCGATCCGGATCAGCCAGTCTGGCACCCTGCCGGTTTCGACCGCGCGCATGTACCACAGTGTCATACACCCTCCAACTCGAACTCGGGTGGTCCTACCGTCACAATACCCAGATAGCCGTCTACAGTGACGATATCCCCAACCCGGAGCAACTCGGTGGCATGGGGAATGCCGTTGGCACACGGAATGCCCAGCTCTCGGGCGATGATGGCCCCGTGAATAAGCATGCCGCCCCGCCGCTCGACTACCGCGCAGGCCAACGGGACCAGATGGGTCATCGTTGGCTGGATCGCATCGCACACCAATACTTCGCCAGCCTGAAATCGGCCCAGGTCTTCAGTATTTCGAACCACCCGAACGCGTCCCGTAGCCAGGCCAGGGGCTGCAGGCTGCCCGACGAGCTGTCGAGGACTCTCGCCGCTCCCAACCACTGCCCCTTGCTGCTCTGGTTCCGGCTCTGGCAGACGGGCCATACCTGACCCCGGATCGCGCAACGCTGCAACAAAGATTGGGGCTGCTGGTATGGTAACTCGAGCCTCCTGTTGAAGCCTGCCTGCTGCGCGCAGGCGTTTCGCTGCCAGGTTCAGGGTCCGGAGAAGCTGGCTTTCCAATCGACCCACCAGCACATTGTCGTCATCGCGCAGGCGCCAGCTCAGCCGCCCAATCTTCAGCACCTCCAAGGCCTCATCCTGCCGGGCAGGTCCGACAGCTTCCAACAGCTTCTCTTCCAGCGCCACCGAGGCCTCTTCGGGTTCCGCGGACGGTGCACCTTCGCCCCCATGCTGGTCGCCAGCCGATGCCATCTCTAGCACGTTATTGAGCACCAAGTCAGGCCGGTCCGATAGGCGCTCGCCACCGTAGGCCACGTCCAGGAACCCCTCCAGCAAGGCATCGAACTCGCCCAAGATCTCCTGCGCATCCCTGGAACCAAGCGTCTCTTTCAGGACCTGACGCCAGCCGTTGTCGCCCTCGCGCGACAACGCATCGGCGGCCTTTTGCAGACCATCAGCCAGTGCTGGGTTGTTGCGCACACGATGGGCGAGACTCGCCAGCGCCGCGTTGCGCTGAGAGGCGATCATCCGTTCGCCTTTAAGCAACCCCACAAACTCGTACGGATCCTCGGGGCGCACAGCATCGTTGTAGTAGATTCCCAGTTGCCGCACGCCATGGGCGAAAGGGATGAAATCATCCAGATAGATCTTCCGCCAGCGGGCCAGTGCAGCATCACGCTCAGCGATGGCATCCGCCAGATCGCCGTCATGGTAATCCTCGACCTGCTCTGCAGTGAATCGCTCTCCCAGTGCCTCCAGTTCCGGGATCAAACGCTCGACCACCCGGGCAGCGAGGTCCGACAGCCTGCGCGCGCCGGGGCGCAGGGTCAGGTACCAGGACCGCGGATCGTCCGCTTCCTCTCCCCCTGTGGTGATGGGCCGCGCTTGCAGCAGGGTGAAGCGTTTCTCCCGACCAGTCCACTCGGTGTCTGCGGGCCACCCGAACGCCGACTCGACATCCAACAGCATCTTGAGCAGACGATCCAGGTCGCGCGTAGCCAGGAGTGGCCCGCCACCCTCTTCACCTTCGCGCTCCCCTGAACGCCATGACAGCGCTTCGCCTGTCGTGCGGTCCAAGATCCAGCGGTCTGGATCTACAGCGCCATCCACCAGGTCACTGCAGGGGCCGGGAACGCACTCGACGATGGCCTGATCCAGTGAGGGCTCTCTCGGATCCCGCCCAAAGGCCACGCCCGAGCGATCCTCGTCGACAACCTCCTGGACGACAACGGCCATGCGGCTCTGGATTGGATCGAGAGCCAGCTCCTGGCGATAGAGCAACGCCGCGTCGGACCACAATGAGGCCCACACAACCCGTACGGCATCCAACAGGGCCCCTTGACCCGTAACGCCCACCACCGACTCGTGCAGCCCGGCAAACGAGCGCTGAGCCGAGTCCTCGCCCGGAGCTGAGGAGCGCACCGCCAGCGGCTTGCCCGCCCCCAGCTCCCGCGCTGCCGCAGCAATGGCCTCTGCAACAGCCGAAGGGATCGGCGCCGCCAGGAACGCAGAGCGGATGCGCAGTGCCGTATCCCAGACCTCTTCCCAGCGCATCGCCTCAAAGGGCTTGCGCCCAAGCTCCATCCGGATCAGGCGGGCCAGATTGTGCTCGCGAACAAATGCGTCGTAGGCCTGCGTCGTGATCGAAAAGCCCCCAGGTACGCGGAATCCGGCCCGCGCCAGTTGGGCCAGCTTGGACGCCTTGCCGCCAATGAACTGCTCATCAGAGGCGCTGGCTTCGGCAAGAGGTATCACCCATCGATTGCCGGGATCCACTGGCGCACCTCCTGGAAGCGGGTCACGTGCAGGAAACGGACGGTATCGACGCAAAAGAGAGCCGTCGACGCCGCGTCGACGAACGACTTTAGATAGGGATGCCTTTGGGTCAGCAGTCCGGACCACTGTTCGTGCTCCGGCCCCGGTTCCAGCTGCCGTGCCCGTCCAGTAGCGGTGACAGCACTGACCCTCATGAGATCATCAGTGAACCTGCCACGGTTATCTATGACCAGGGCTACGCGGTCGCAGTCAGATAGCAGCCGGTACTTTCGAGTCGCGACCGAGGTGGCAAAGACAAAGGTCCTGAGGTCCTGGCTGAAGGCAAAAGCTACCACCGAGCCATAGGGCTGACCCCCGCCCTGCGTGCACAGCACAGCGAACGGTTCTGCCTCTACCAGGCTCTGGATGCATTCAGCGACCCCAGGATCGGCACTCTCCTCGCCGAGTTGAGCATCAAACTCATACCCAAGTACAGGTTCCTCCAGCATGATACCTCCTCTATGCATGGGATTGGCCGCGCGCAAGGAATAGGTGCGCAAGCCGATACAGCGCTACGCCGACCATCGCTGCCCACAGAGGCCAAAGTGCCTCCACTCCGGTCGCACCCTCCCACCAGGCGTAGAGCAAGGCAGTTAACAGGGCAAGCAGCTGCGCAGCCTGGACGCGTCGTGCGTCCAAAGGCTCTCCCGTCGCATCCCCAACTGCGCGAACCTCTCGTGAGGTGCCGACCACTACCAGGAACAGGCCAGCCGTGACCACCGATGAGATCATGACCGGCATTGTGGGACCGCTATCCATAGCGATATCGCCGCGGATGACAGACAGGACCAAAGTACCGGCAAAGGCAAAGCCTGAAAGGACGAGATGATAGCGGAGTGGATTCGTCAGGAGGCTGTCCAACAGGAATGCCAGCGCTGTCACCAGTCCGGCGATCCAATTGCCCTGCCAGGTCAACCACCCGCCCAGGCCCAGAACTGCCAATGTGTCCACAGGCCGGGCTGGCGGGCCTACCGTGCGATTCACCACACGGAGCACCACCAGCAGCCAGAAGATCGGCACGAGGGCCGGCAGGTCAAATGCTAGCAGGGCTGCGATCGCCAGCCCGGTACCGGCAAAGGCTGATAGATCGTGGGCGGGATCGAGTTCCCGGGCCAGCGCCCAGGTCAGGAATACGCCGAAGCCAGCTCCGATGCCCCAGAGAACGCCCTCACGTAATGCCCCACCCGAAAGCAGATTGGCAGCGACCCCGGCAGCCCCGACGACCAGCGACAGTGCCCCGATGGCCAGGTTGGGCGGGTAGCGCGGGTCAAGGGAGCGTCCCAGGACAGTGATATCACTCAACCTCATCGCCGGTGCCTTCCCGGATAGCTGCCGCCAGGGACTCGCCCTTCTCCGGTGTGAACACCCCTGACTCCCACCACGATACCTTGCCCTGTCTGTCCACGAGCATCACGTGGATCTCTTGTTCGCTGGACAGCTGTAGTGCCCCTCGGAACGCGCCCTTGTCCACGTAGAGCGTGATGGTGCGCTCCCGGGCGACGGGGTCGGGAATGCCTGCCCGCATGCCCTCGTTGATGAAGGTACGGGCCAGGGGATTTAGCCGCCGGATGGTCGGCAGCTCGTAGTAGCGCACGGTCGGATGGCTGTCCTCAAGCTGCCTGGCAAATGGCAACCAGGTATTGACCTGAGTCTGCTGCCATTGCTGGAAGGCGATCAGAACCAGGTTCTGCTCTCCCTCGAAATCCCGAGGCAGCTCTATGTTCTGGCGCTGTAGATTTGAACCACTCACATGTGGAAACTGCATGGCTGTTTCCTCCCAATAGTAATCAAAAGCCCCGCTGTTGTCCCTCCCAAGGCGGCTCAGCACCCGCCTCGAATTCTTCGACACTGGGGCCGCCCAGGTTTCCAAGTCGCCAGGTACCGTAGAGATAACTGGCGATCAGTAGAAGAATCGTAGCGGGCCAGCCGGTGATGAACTGAACAATGCCCAATAGGCTCGCTGCTTCCTGTTGGAAGAGGTTGAATTGCAGCAGCAGACGAAGCCCGAAAAAGACGACCCAGATCCACGTGACCTCGCTGTAGGCCGGACGGACCTGGGGATGCCAGTACCAGTTCAGCGGCCAACGGCGGGTCACAAAGCTCGTAAAGGCCACAACGGGCCGGCCGACAAGTACGCTGACCAGACAGAGTAGTAAGGTGGCTGCGCCAGAGATCATGGTTGGCAAGAAGAAGCCTTCCGCTCGGCCGAGAGCATAGGCAATGGCAGCTGCCAAGGCCACGCCGCCAGCACCACCCAGGGCATACAGCAGAGACTGCCGCCTGAACAAACGATAGACAGCGACGACAACTGCCACCCCCAACGAAGCCCAAATCGCAACCTGCACTCCCCAGATGGCATTGAGCAACACGAAAAAGAGTGGCGGCAGAAGAGTGTCCAGGAAGCTGCTGCGCCCGGCAAGAACCATCCGAAGCTCTTCGACGACTTCTCTCAGTTTTTCCATACAATCTCACCCCAATCGGTCACAGGAGGCAATGCTGCCCTCACGACAGTTGCCCGACTAGACTGCCAGCCCCCATGATCAGAAACGCCAGCCCGGAGAAAGCATGTGCAAGCCAGGGCGCCAAGATGCTGCCGGTGCGCTGGTAGCTGTACCCGTAGACCAACCCGGCACCAAATGTCGCCGCAAATCCACCAAGGGTGGTAAGCGGAACGGATGATTCGGCGGCAAGGGGCCAGCAGTAGTGCCAGACTGTGAAACCAGCCGTCGCCGCCAACAGACCTGCTGCCTTTCCCAGACCTTCCTCGAGACGCGGCTGTAGCCATCCACGGAAAAAGAACTCCTGGAACGGCCTCGCCACCAGCAACCACAACGGAACTCCTACTGTCAGTTCCAGCCCCAGATTGGGCGGAAGCGAACGCTCCGGCAATGCGACAAAGCCAATCAGGCTAGTCACCACGCCTGCCACCAGTCCCCAGCGGATCGCCGAGCCCGCGTTCTGCCCTGTGAAGCCATAGACACCCAATCACCTGTCCTCCAACCCCACGCCAGGGGCAGGGCGATGCCAACGAGCACCATAAGCGGCAGAGCGATGGGTACAAGGAAACTCAGCAAACTTATGGCGCAAAAGGCCAAGGTGCCGGTCACCGCTTCGATGAGAGTCCTGCTGTCGCCCATTGTAGAGGATCATGGTTCACCGGCGGATGTCCGGGCAAAACTCGCCCGCCAACATGCTGGCCCATCCACGCCTTCTGAGCACACCGCACAAACGTGCAGCGAATCTGGCGACCCAGCAGCGGAAGGCTGCCGCTGTCGAGATTCAGTCGAGAAAGACATCTTTGGACAGACAGGCAACAATGGCAATATCCCCATCGGGTTGTGCGCTCTTGCCATCCTCCTGAATGTAGTTGCCCAATCCATAGATGGCGCAGTTGCGAATATCAAGGGCCGACGCAACGATCGAATTGGCCTCTGCAGCCGTCCCGCCAACTCTGGCCGCGACGACCTCTCGAATGGCCCGATATGCCTCTCTTACAACATCCACATAGGACTGCGATTCGGATCCGCTCAGGAGATTGGTGTCAGAGCAGAACAACATGATCTCATCTTTGGTTTCAACAAGCGGCCAATCCACCAACCAGCCCTTTGACCGCTCAACGCGTAGTTGGACATCCGCCTGCACCTCGATCCCGGCGAATGCCACCTCTCCCTGACCGATATATCCGTGCACATCAGCCACACATAGTCCGGCCTGGTCCACCTGTGCTTTCAAATGGATACTCGAGCCCGCTCTCAGGTATTGACAATCCTGATGACAGTGCTTTGCACGAGGATCATTGACGATACGCCGCCAGCCACGTCCGAGCGGATCGTGGCGGGCCAGGTCAAGTATGTTCTCCGCCGGCTGGGGCAGCACTGCAATATTGCCCACAGATGGACTAGCTTTCAACCTGAAATGCGCTGGAAACCTGAAGTATCCGCCTTCGAGATCGAGTGAAAGTGGGTCACCGATACCCTCAAAGAGAGGGCCGCCATTGGGCGCATAGAAGGGCGGGTGTATCTGTATGCGCTCAATATGCACCACTATGGGTTCGCCAGCTGAGATCCCCTCAATGGCTATCGGGCCATTCGCGTTGTTGAACCGCTCGGTCTCGACGATGAACGATTTGGACAGGCGCACCTGTCCCAAGAACTCGGGCCACGCTTGGCCAACACAATGAGTTTGAATGCTATTTCGTTGGAATACTTGCATTGCGTTCATCCTCAAGCCCGGCCTGCGCGACGGCGGGACTCGGTGAGCTGGTGGAGTTGGCCCCGGCCTTTGTGGTTGCTCCAGTCAAGACCACTGCCCAGTCTACTGCCATACTATCCTTTTTCCATGCGCACTGTCTGGATCGGGTATGGCAGATCGATCCCTTCCCGCTCGGCGACTGCATTGATCGCTTGCACTACTGCGGAGTGAACCCCAAGCAGGCTGTGGGTCTCCTGGTTCACCCAAAATCGAGCCGATAGGTCTAGCGTAGAGCTGCCAAGCTGATCGGCCAGCACCTCGGGAGCTGGATCTGCCAATACGCCCTCCACACCCTTGATCGCCCCCAGGAAGACCTGCATGGCCCGCTCGACGTCTTCCCCATAGCCCAGGCCAATCTGAACCGTTCGACGGCGGTTGGGTAGGTCCGAGTAGTTGATGATCGGCTGCGCAAAGACCTCCAGGTTGGGCAGAATCACTATCTCTCCATCCCAGGTCTTGAGCACCGTATCGCGAGTAGTAATCTCCAGCACAGTGCCCTGATGGCCTGCTGCCTCCACCGCATCGCCAATATCGAACGGCTGGCGGACCAAGAGCAATATCCCGGCGACAAAGTTGCGGCTGATGTCCTGCAAGGCAAAACCTATCGTGAGACCGGCGATGCCCAGCCCCGCAACAAATCCGGTGACGTCAAAATTGACCTGATCCAGGGCAAGTACAAGGCCGACGACGATCACACCCCAGCGAGACAATCTGGAGAGCAGGAGCGCCGTCTCCTCATCGCCGATCCGTTTCTCAGCTTCACTTCGAACCCACCGAGCGAACAACGCGGCCAAAACGAGCGCAACACCAAAGGTGATAAGCGCGGTGATGAGTTTGGGAATGAACAGCCAGGCTTCTTCGATGAATTTCTGCAGTGGTGCACGTAGATCCATGGGAGGACCTCCTTTCCGCTAGCAGATGGCGCTCGCGCATCGATTATAGCTGACCTGCGATGGTAGTGCAAGTCGATGCTTCGTGCCGAAAGGGTACGGATTGCCAAAGGGGATGCAGAAGCCAGTTCCCCTGCCAGTATACCTTCTGTTACATAGGATAGCGGTCTGGATGAGCGGTAAGCAGCATGAGCCGCAACAGTTCACTCGCCTCCCGCCATGCGCGAGAGCAGCATCCGTGTAGCCTCCACGATCTGCGCTTGCTGCTGCGCCCGGCTGATGGTCGCAATCCCATCGCCAGCCTGCGATCCGTACCAGCCAAACTGGGCATGGTTGCCGCCCTCGATGGCCACCCAGGTAGTGCTCGACGGCAACAACGGGCGGGAAGCGTCGATCTTGTCACCCGTGGCCAGTCCATCAAGTGTGGCGTAGATAGAGGTCGCGACGATGGAGTTCGCAGACAGGTCGTCTGTCGCCGCTGGGTAGGCAGCCCATAGCACTAGCCCCTGCACAAGATCTGGATTCTGCAAAGCAAAGCGGGCCGCCATGGCACCGCCAAGGGAGTGACCGCCCACGGCCCAATCGCGTATCTCCGGAAACGCAGCGATCACATCGGCAGCCCGATCGGGAGCAAAGAAGGCAAGGTCGAGTGGCATGGGCACAATGACGACCAGATACCCCTTCTCCGACAAGGCGCGGGCTGTCGGGGCATAGGCACGGGGATCGACCCGGGCACCCGGATAGAGCACCAGGCCTACCTCCGGCTTGCGCCCAGTGGGTGTGAAGGTCAGCCATGACTCGGTCTCCACCTGTACCTGCTCATCGGTCTGAAGGGCAGCCAGAGCTTCGGGCATTGGCGCCGCTGCCGTTTCAGCCCAGACCACAAAGCCTGCCAGGGCCGCTATGAGCAGCAGCGGCAATAACCACCACCATCGCCTCAGAATCTGCATCTTTCCTCCTGCCACAAGTGATTCCCCAGTATCCTTGAGCTAGGCCCTACCAGCATGCTCAAACAGCCATTGAGGTGGGAACTCGGTGTTCCAGTTGATCGTCCTGCCACCGTAAGGCGTCGCGGTCCACTTTGGTACCCATCGCTGTGCTAGCTCATCAAGGACACCACCAACCAGATCAGACACATCATCAGGGGTTTTCATGTCATTTGTCGCCAGAAACACCAAACCATCCACGAGTTGTTCTGCCTCCGCAAAGGAAGGCCAAAGATCAAGATACGGCTCGCCCAGAACGATAGCATGTCCAGCCGTGCGGGGAATCCCAACCCACCACGACCCCTTCACCGGATGAAACTCGGTTGCCATATCCAAGGCATAGGGCGCGCCCATGCGAAGAAAACCCCCAAGCGTCCTAACGTCACCGTAGAAAGGGCAGATTGCCTGAGAGGCAGCTCGCCAGAACGTATCCAGCGCAACATGCCATCCGGGCTGCTCTAGAGCCTTTGCTTCGACGTGAACTTTTACGTGATTCGCACGAAAGTCCTGCCGACTGATGCCCCATTCGGGCGAACAGGACATGGAAACACCAACAACTGGCCAGTGTGGATACCACACAAGGCTGCCATCCAGGTGCTGATGAAGAAAGTCAAGGAAATGGTCTTTGCCAGTCTCGGAATACTGATGCTGCGGAAGTTCTAAAAGACCGTAGCGCCTGGGCATCGCCTCTGGAAGCAGTCTTTCCAACAGACCCAAGAAACGCTCTAGGCCCGAACGTGTCAGAAGCGGTCCATCTGTGAACCACCACGAGAAAGCTAGGATTGAGAACCGTTCGCTACGCCTCTGGGGCCGGTACCGCTTCACGCCGGTGGGAGTGGCTATCGTATCAGTCTGTGGGTCGAGGACAACGCCGTGCGCAGCCCTGCCGAGACGCCTTGATACCGAGCCCAGTAACTTGTACGCCCTCCTGGAAGCGCCTACCGGCTCGAGGTTGAGCTCGTTCAGATAGCGGATACCAGGAACCAACCCAAAGACATCCTCCGGTATATCCTCAATAAGCACCTCAACCGAGTCTCCGACAATAATCTGCCAGTCCCTGGAATCGTAGGCCCA
>JASFLR010000034.1:0-11208 GCA_050117995.1 Anaerolineae bacterium | reverse complement strand
GACTCTGGAAAGCAGGGATGTTGGCTTCGCATGCGATCCGTCCCCGATCAGGCCTGCGATTACTGGCGCCGGTTCCCAACCCATCCAAGATTGTGGCGGTCGGTGTGAATTACCTGGACCACTGCCGTGAAGCGGGCATCGCGCCCCCCGAGGAGCCATTGCTATTTGCCAAGTTTCCCAGCTCGGTCGTTGGTCCTGGCGACTTGATCGAGTGGGACCCGGCCCTGACTGCGGCTGTGGACTATGAGGCAGAACTGGCCGTCGTCATTGGGCGTGAGGCACGCAACGTGTCGCTCGCTGATGCCTATGACGTTGTCTTTGGCTACACCTGCGCAAACGACATAACAGCCCGTGATCTCCAGAGACGGGATGGCCAGTGGGTACGGGGAAAATCGCTGGATACTTTCTGTCCCCTTGGTCCTGAGATAGTGAGCAAGGAGGAGGTCCTGACACCAGGGGACCTGGGCATCTTCTGCCGAGTGAATGGCGACGTGCTCCAGTCGTCGAGCACCAAGGAGATGATCTTTGATATTCCAGCACTGATCGCATTTATCACGCGCGCCTTCACGCTGTTGCCTGGCGATCTGATCCTCACCGGCACACCGCATGGGACCGGGGCATTTCGCCACCCGCCCATACTGCTGCGCGACGGTGACGTGGTCGAAGTAGAGATCGAGAGAGTGGGGACATTGAGCAACCGGTGTCGCGAGATCGGACCTGAGCAGAGTGTAACGAAAGGATGAGATATGGCGAATGATTCATTTGATCTGGTGGTCATAGGCGGCGGACCTGGAGGGTATGTTGCCGCCATACGTGCTGCCCAACTGGGCCTTAGTGTGGCTCTGGTGGAGAAAGAGCACCTGGGAGGCGTATGCGTGAACTGGGGCTGCATTCCCACCAAGGCGCTCTTGCGAAATGCCGAAGTGATAAGCTTGCTCGGTGAAGGCAGGACCTTTGGATTCAAACTGGAGGGGTTCCAGGCCGACTATGGTGCGGCGGTGAAGAGAAGTCGCAGGGTCTCCGATAGGCTGGCGCGGGGCGTTGCAGCATTGATGCGCGAGAATGGGATCCATGTGGTGGAGGGTGTGGGCCACATCTCCGCGCCGGATCAAGTCGCCGTTGAGCCAGAGAGCGGCGATACCCTCACCCTGCAAGCCAGGGCGATCATCGTCGCCAGTGGTGCGCGTGCGAGAGCCATCCCGGGGGTGGAAGTTGATGGCCAACGGATCATCACTGCTCGCCACGCTCTCGAGATGCGTGAGCTGCCCGAGTCGGTCGTGATTGTGGGTGCGGGTCCAATCGGCATGGAGTTCGCACATTTGTGGGCCACGTACGGCGCACAGGTCACTATTGTGGAGATGCTGCCCCGTGTCCTGCCGCAGGAGGATGAGGAAGTCAGCCAGGAGATAGAGCGTGCCTACAAGCGTCGCAAGATTCGAATCCTCACCTCCAGCCTAGTCAAGGGGGTAGAGGCCACTGCGGAGGGTCTGGCGGTAGAGGTAAAGGGACAGGACGATGTGACAGAGCAGCTTGAGGCTGAGAAGGTCCTCGTCGCTATCGGTGTACAACCCAACAGCGAGGATCTGGGACTTGAGGCTCTTGGCGTGGCTCTGGACCGTGGCTGGGTTAGCGTGGACGGGCAGATGCGAACCTCGACGCCCGGAATCTGGGCCATCGGTGACGTGACCGGCAAGATACCGCTAGCCCACGTTGCCTCCGCTCAGGGTATGGTGGCGGCTGAGGATGTCGGTGGCCTCGAACCTGATCCGCTGGACTATCGTGCCATGCCCGGCTGTACCTACTGCCAACCGCAGGCAGCCAGTTTTGGTCTTACCGAGGCCGAGGCACGCGAACAGGGAACTCCCATCCAAGTGGGCAGGTTCCCCTTTCGGGTCAATGGCAAGGCGCTGGCTCTTGGCGACCACGATGGTTTTGTCAAGCTGATCGTGGAGGAAGAGTCGGGCTTGCTGCTGGGTGCGCACATGGTGGGTCCAGAAGTCACGGAGCTACTGCCAGAGCTTGTGCTTGCTCGCACAGCGCAACTTGAGCCGGAGAGGATTGCACGCTCAGTGCACGCTCATCCGACGTTGAGCGAGGTCTTGATGGAGGCTGCGCACGACGTTTTCGGCAAGCCGATTCATATCTAGGCTATTCTTATTGCGGCTCCCGGACCAGCACCATCAAGGTCATGTCGTCATATGGAAGGCTGTCGCCCATAAACTGTCGCATTTCTGCCAGCAGTGTTTCCTGGATGGTCAGGGCCACATTCCGGTGGGCAACCTGGCGCGTTACGCTCGTCTTGAGGAACTTGTGGAATCGCTCCCGGCTATAGAATCGCCCCTCGCTGTCCTGTGCATCTGTGAAACCGTCGGTATACACGATCAGCACATCCTGCGGTTCAAGGCGGATCGTTTTGCGTTCCCAGGAAGTGTCATCGACTGCGCCAAGCGCCATCCCTGTCTTGTTCAGAGTGTACAAGGTCTCAGCGTTTCCAGAAGGCAGCAGGATAGGAGGATTGTGTCCGGCATTGGCGTAGACTAGGTCGCCAGTTGCTGGGTCAAGAATACCGTAGAAAGCAGTGACAAACAGCCCTGCGCGCGAGTCAGCCAGGATGCGATGGTTGGTGGCGCTCAGTACGAGGTCGGGCCGCGTCATGTACTCGGCAGCGTAGGTGCGGATGAGGGTGCGGCTGAGCGCCATGTACAAGGCCGCACCCACGCCCTTGTCTGCCACGTCAGCCATAACGATTCCCATATGCTGGTTGGGCAGTGGGATGAAATCGTAAAAGTCGCCTGCTGTTTCGCGGGCAGGCTCCAATACGGCCCCAAGCTGCCAGCCGGGGAGTTCGGGCAGTTCGTTAGGCATAAAGCTGGCTTGAATCTGCCCTGCCATTGCCAACTCTCTCGCGATCTTTCGATGGGCCTGAGTCTGAGCGTGGGTCTCGGCCGCTTGTAGAGAGGCTGCAATCTGGGCGGAAAGGGACTTGACTGTCGGCAGCAGATCAGCCATGGCTCCTGGGTTCTGTCGCAGGGTGAGGACAACGCTGCCAAAGGGCGCCAGGCCATCAGCAGTGGTGAGTGGGCTGGTGATCATCCCCACGTCCGCAGGTTGTACACCGCCCCAGGGCAACCTGGCGCCAGGAAGGAAGCAATGGCTGTCCGTAGAAGATCGCAGCCAATCCTGGACGGTACTTTCCAGAGGCAAGCTGTCCTCAGGGTGGCGTAGCAGCGTCTGGTCAGGGAAAAGAAGGATCTGCACCTGGCAGTGAGGGAACATGGGTGGCACGTGCGCCTGGAGCAGTTCAGGAAGCAGGGAGGCATCGGGCGGAGCGTCCAGCAGGGCCCGAGCCAGCTGCTCTAGCTCTCCGGCCTGGAGTAACACCTGGGTGACCTCGGGGGCAAAGGTTGGACGGCCAGCCTGGGCTGCTCTGATGGCGTCGGCAAGCTCGTCGGCTGAAACATGCTTCAGCAGGTAGCCGATGGCCCCTGCTTCCATGGCCGCTTGCACCAGCTCTTTCTCTTTGAAGCTGGTCAGGACGATGACCTGAACCTCGGGAAATTGCTCGTGCAGCGCGCGGGTGGCGGCAGCGCCGTCCATCTCGGGCATCACCAGGTCCATCAAGACGACATCAGGTCGCACTTGCTCACAGACCTGAAGTGCTTCCTGTCCATTGCTCGCTTCACCAACCAGTTGAAGGCCTGGTCTGACTCGAAGGATAGATGCCAGCCCCCGCCTGACCATGCTGTGATCGTCCACGATCATGACTCGGATCGGATCTTCGTGTCTGTTCATCGCGAAACCCTTCTCCCCATAACAGCGGCTGGTGCCAGGCTGTATCGGGATACTTCTCCGCATAGCCGGCCCTGCTGGGCGCCTTATTGACGGACCATGTTCCTGCGTGCGCAACTGCGGGCAAGCACGCTGCAAATGCTCAACGTCATTTTACTGGGATGCACTGGCTCCACGAGTGCCATCCTGCACCAGAGAACCCCATCTGCAGGCACAGTCGTCTGTCCATTGTAACACCCCAAGTATACCCGATCAACTACCCTGATGCATCGTCCATCAGGGGAATCTAGGATTGGCCAGATGGCTGATTTCCCGATCTGCATCGCGCCATTTAGCGACTGCGGGCGGCCCAGACCCCGCCGCCGGCGATGAGCGAGCCGCCAACAAGATGGTATAGCCCGAGGGGCTCGTGCAAGAACACGATGCCCAGCAGAGCTCCGTAGAGGGGTAGCGTATTGTAGAATACCATCGCACCGCTTGCGCCCAGACGGCGCACCCCGGCGTTCCAGGATAGGAAACCGATGACTGTGGGAAAGATGCCGATATATAGCAACGCAAGGAGCACGCCAGGCCCCAGGTGGACCTGGATATGCTGTACCTCCCAGATTGCTGCCAGCGACAGAAAGGGCAAGCCCATGAAGGCGGAAAAGGCAGTCGCGGATAGCGCCGAGCGTCGCTTCATGACGCAGCGTCCCAGTACGGAGTAGAGACCCCATAGCGCCACTGCCCCGACCACAACCAGATCGCCCACATTCAGGTGGACACTTCCTGAGACAGCCGTTGGGTTGCCAAACAGCAGAATGGCTATTCCGCCCATTCCAGCCAGAGCGCCTCCAATCTGGCGGCGGTTCATGGGCTCACCGATGAGCAAGGTGGCCAGCAATCCGGTGATCAACGGCCCAAAGCCGTTGATCAGCGTCGAATTGACTACAGTCGTGTAGCGCAGTCCGAGGTAGAGCAAGGGTGCAAAGATCGCCACACCACTGATTGCCATGGCCAGTAGCAGCCACCGGTCGCTGCCCAATCGCCGCTCCTCTGCGGGACGGCGCTGAAGCAAAATAGCAAAGATCGCCGATGCGATGATAAAGCGGATAGTCGCCATGGTGAGGGGGCCGATATCACCCCGCAGCCAGCGTCCCAGCACCATGTTGGTGGCCCAGGTGAAGGTCGCCAGATTCACCAGGGCAATGCCTGTGAGTGACGAGTGCTCAGAAGGCTCCCGCGCCATGCTTGCCACTCCCTCCGGTGATCTGCTTGGCTATCCCTCGAGTTCTCGATGTAGAATGCCAGTCAGGCAACCGATGCCACCAGCTGCCTTGATGAGTTCATCGACTTGGATAGTATGGCACGTGATGCCGGCTTGCTTGTAGAAAGATTGTGTCGCCGGGTTTCCAGCAGGCATCAGGATCTGCCTTGGGGCCACTGTCACAAAGTTGAGGGCCATTCCGTACCTGGCTTCATCCTCGTCCGGTAGAAACAAGACCGAGTAGCCGCGTGCACGCAATGCTTCGACGGCAGCGTGGGGAACGCGTCCAGGCCAGGCGATAGCCAGATCGCGGTCAGCAAACCGCAGTTGTCCCATCAGGTGCATTGTGCCGTATGGCAGACCGACCCGAATGACTGTGACGCCCATCTCGTGCAGTGATGCCTCGACCTGCGCCGCACCTTCGGCGTTGGTGCGCAGCCCGATCGCGAGCAGAACCGTCCGCGGATCGATCCAGGCTGCGTCGGCACCTTCGAATGTGCCTGTGCCGCGCACGCTGCGCAAGATCGGAATACCCAGCGCGGTGAGGCACTCGGCGACGAGGCGCTCCTCGCCGGCGCGTACAGTAGAGGCTGGCCTGCCCAGTATCACGCCCTCTGGAGTCATAAACAGCAGGTCAGCGACGAACATGAGATTGGGCGGCGGCGTCTGTGGCGGTTCAAGCTGGTGCACAGTAATCCCGAGTTCCCGGTACGTTTGGGCCATGGCATCGTGTTGTTGGCGTGCCCGGTCGACGTCGAGGATGTCGAGCATGTGCGCCCTGTCGGGCTCGGCAATCGCTGCTAGCTCTAGGCCGGGCTGGTGTAGCAGGACCTCTCTCAGTGGTGACCATTCGCGGTCCACGCCACATGCCCGCCATATTGTGCCGACTTCCTGTCTGAGCGAGGTCGCACGGGGCGCCCAACCAGTTCCACCGTATGCGGCGGCGGTGTGAAGATCTCTCAATTTGCTTGTCCTCCAATGCCCAGCACGCAGTTGGCCAAGCCAACGCCTAAGGGCTCTGTCCAAGCTCTTCACCAGGCCGGTACTCTTGTCCGAGGTGAGCACGGATCTCGGCCTCACTCAGCCAGACAGGCTTTAGCTGTCGTTGGACAAACAGTGGGGCCTGATCCGCATAGTGCGGCGAGTCCACATCGAGCGTTGCGCTGCCATACTGGTGTATGCTGCGGGAGTGAACATCCCCATTCTTGTCCCAGGTGACCAAGATCACGAGGGAATCGCCCTGCTTGCCCTGCAGATGCCCGTCGTCTAGCTGTTCCCCATAGACAGCATGCAACAGGTCGGGCCCGCCGCCCATGCCCAGATCCAGGTTGCCTCGTCGCAGCCGGTTGACCTCAGACCAGGGAACGTCGACGCTGCCGTAGGTTGCCCTAAATGTCTCCACTGTGTCCACGAAGGCTTGCGCCAGGCCAGCCGGCTCGAGCTGTTCAGGTTCTGCAAAGTCGAGGGACTGCAGTGTCCATACGATGAGGGCTGTGCCCCTGCTGTCCGGAGTGGCCTGCATGTCCCATGAGCGGACGAGCTCCAGGGCCTCCTGGACATCAGCATCATCAGGAAGAGGCGCGGAGAGGATCATGTTGACGTACTGCGGCATGTCTGCATCGCTGGAATAGGTCATGTCGTACTTGTAGGTGGTGAACTCCTGCTCGGTGATTGACGGGTCGGAGCCGAGTAGCTCGAGCGCACGCCTGGCCCGGTTGGTCAGCCACGTTTCTATGCCCAGGGTGCGCGAATAGTCCTGGGGAAGCGGGTTATCCAACCCCAGGGTTGTCTCATAGGGGGTGGAGTTGCAGTTCTGGATAAAGCCCGATGCAGGATTCAGTACCTGCGGCAATTGCTCAAAAGGAAGGTATTCTGTCCAGAGCGTCTCGGAGGTATTGCCTGGCAGATACTCGGACCAGTCGTAGCCCTCGGCCCGTACGGGGATGAGGCCGTTGTAGAGGTAGTAGATGTTGCCCTCGCGGTCGGCATACCCTACGTTAAACATCGGCAATCCCGGCATCCCAATGGCCGCTTGCCATTCCTCGAGATCGGCCGCCTTGTTCATGCGGTAGAGCTGTTCATAGATGCCGGCCTGGCCCTGTCCGGCATAACGCAAGGCATACGTGCCGTGCGGCATCTGCAAAACAGGACCATAGACTGACCAGGCTACCTCCTCTTCAACGGTCCACTTGAGCCGGCCCAAGATCTTGACGGTGATCGGCGCTGTGCGGATCTCCAACTCGAGCCAGTTGCCATCAAATCTATACTGGTTGGGATTGTCAGCGTTTGTCTCGAGAACATAGACATCCACCAGGTCGGGCTTGTTCACGGTAAAGGCCCAACCCAGATTTTGGTTGTGGCCGTGGGTCACGACAGGCATGCCGGGGAACAAGCCACCCGTGGCATCCCACCCTTCCTCGCTGTGGAGATGTACCTCGTACCAGGTCACAGGGCCCTCCCAAGGCTGGTGCGAGTTCACAGCTAGGAACGTCTCTCCATTTGCCGAACGCACAGGCGAGACGGCCAGGGTGTTGCTGCCGGTCGAAGCCGACCGCGTTGAGACAGACCTGGGCCGCTCCTCGCCAAAGAGCTCACCAAGCACACCATCCAGGCCGAAGAACAGTGGCGACTTGTGGACCGAGCCGGCGACAATGTCCTCGCCTGTGGCAGGAAAGAGCCCGGGAAAGGCCTCCTCTGGATGCAATGCTGCGTATTGGTTGAGCCCATCGGCATAGGCCTCGCAGATGGCGCGCACCTCGGGGCTGAGGTCTTTTGTGTACGCTGTCTCCACGACATCCCAGATGCGGAGAAGGTGCACCATATAGTCGTTGGGGGCAGCATCCATGCCGTACACGGTGGCCAGGTCGCCGCGGGCAGCCAGCAGCGTCTGCTGGATTGTCAGAAAGTCGTCCTCTGCGTGTGCATAGGCCAGCCCGTATGCGACATCCGCGTCGGTCTGCCCGAACACGTGGGGCACACCCCATTCGTCGCGCAGGATGCGCACGTCGTAACCTGGTTTAGCGTCGACGAGTTCATCGAGGTTCGCCGACTCGGGCCAGAAGATGTAGGCAATCGCGGCTAGCAGGATCAGCAGAATGACAGCGGCAATGCGTTTCCACATGGGCTCATCCTCCTTGGAAAGGCATTATACTCCAGAACCACACTCGCGACAAACGGGAATACCCAAGCCAGAGCCGTGATCTGGGCGGCGTATGCCGCTGTCAAAGGGGTGATTGATGTCCGCTGGGGATCAGCCTGGCCATCGGTCGAGCAGGATGGCCACCGATCTGGCTTCTTCGATCGCTGATCGGCCAAGTGTGAAGGTCTGCAAGGTCCATTTTACCTGCGATGAGTCCTACGCTGTGCGTTAGAACGAGGTGGTGCACATTGGCTTGCGTGCAACGGCAAAGACACGGCTCAGCGTGTCGACATACGCAAGGTTCGAGATTTCGGCCAGTCCGTAGCGAAAGAGGCTGTAGAAGTCGACGGTCCCTGCCAACAGGGAGGAGAACTCGGCAATGTCGAGGCGGACTCGGACGTCGTGTTCTCCTCCATCGAGGCGTTGCACATGCCCGCTCTCAAAGCGAAGCAGGTTGCTGCCGTGATTCTCCGGCAGAAAGCTGTCCACGATAGCGAGTTCCACAGTGCAGGTTTGACCCCCGAAGTCATGTTCGCGCAGAAGCTCAAAGATGCGAGGTACGTCGACTACCCGGTACATCAGACCCACGCCCTGGGCGTTAGTCTCGTGATAGACATCGGGAATGAGGCGTTGGGAACCGTTGCGGGGATCGTCCGGGAGGAAGTGGAAGTACTCGTCCTGGGTGTTCACGATGACGAGGCGGATCTGATCGGCCTGGCTGTGAAGGAATGTCAAAAGTTCTGTCAGCGCGTCAACGTTCTCGTAGATCAACTCCTTAATCTCCAAGTCGTTGACAATAAAACTTTCTCCCTCTTGGAAGACAAATACCATGTAGCCCAGGATCTTGCCATCTTGTTCGTACCCGACAATTCGGTGTCTGGGGGCGGAAAAGAGCCGGGTCACCTCGCGCTCGGACTTGTCCATCATGCCGTGGGTTCGGTCCGCGAAGCGCTGGTAGCAGGCGCCGAGTTCCTGGCGATCCGCATCGTTCAGATAGCGGACGTGGTTCTTGCTGGGCCCCTTGGGCAGCGCTGAAGGCTTGATCCGGTACTGGTTGATCTTGGTACCATAACCGAAGCCCATCTTCCGGTAAAAGTCCGGGCGGAAGGGGTATAGGGCCACCAGCGGTGTTCCTCGGTCCCGGTAGTGCCGAAGGAAGTAGAGTATCATTTCTTTGGCTACATGTTCTTTCTTGTGCGGAAGGGCTACAGCAACCTGCCCCACGCCACCGGCCGGGATGCGGGACTGGAGAAAGTTCGTGGAAAAGTCAAAGAAGCACATGATGCCCAGCAACTTGCCTTCCCTGAATAGCCCATGGAACTCGGCTGTGGGCTCTTCTTGGTGCAACTTGAGTGCCCGTTCAGCGAGCCGATCGCGGTCTTCTTCGCTCACAATCTTCAGTCCCGGATAGGCGTCGCCGAATATGCGCGCTAGCGCACAAAAGTCCTCGGGTGCTAGTATCCGAACCTCGCTCATAATCTGTCCTCTATCCTCGAGCTGCGCTCAGGTTATCCGGTATCGCTGCTGCCAGGTCTGCAGCGAGCGTGTCCGGGGGTGCGATCAAGTTTCCAGTGCCTATATCCCGCCAGCCAGTCACGGCAACAGCGCGCGCGATCTTGGCGCCGTCAGTGGGGCGGGTGATGAGGCAATGCCAGATGGGACTGCTGACTTCTGGGTCGGATAACCATGTGGTCGCTTTCAGAGCATCCTCAAGCAGCGCGGGCTGCCGGTACTCGATGCGATGCCTTCCGATAGTCAGGGTCAGGCTCTGAGCCTCCAATCGGGACTGGGGCCAGCCGTAGGTGGCGAGTGCCTGTCGAACGCACTCCTCGACATAGGCAAGGTACACGGTGTTGTTGACGTGCCCGGCGGAATCAATGTCCCGCCATTCGGCTCGTCGGCTCAGCCCAAAAGCATCTGGCGGTGGTGCAACTTCGGGGAACCGTTCTCTCGGTGGGGCAGGGGGCGGTGGTCCCTCGGGGAAGAAAGCCGCTTTCATCTTGGGCGATATCTTTACCGGCCTGCCGGTTGATAGTTCCAGGTGCACCCAATCGGTAGAGGCCCGGGCCACCAAGTCACCCCTCGCCTCGTGATGGAACTCGTAAGCCCGCAGAGAGCGCACCCGGCGGAAGTCGACCACCCACGTCTTTACCTGAACCCTGTCTCCGTAGCGTAAGGGATGCAAGTACTCGATCTCCGTCTCCCTCGCAAGCCACAGGCGATCGATCTCCTCGTATCGATCCATACCATATCCTGCTGCTGCAGAAGCATCGAAGGCAGCTTCCTGGGCATAGCGCATATAGACTTCGGGACGGACATTGCCGTAGGCGTCGCATTCGTGATGGCGCACGCGAAACGCACGGATGTGGGTGAGCGGCACGGCTATCTCCTACATTTGGGTTTCAGCCTGTGTCTGGCTCTATTTGTTGGCGACATTGGCGGCGACCAAGATCGGGTCCCATACCGGAGCAAAGGGCGGGGCATAGCTCAGATCGAGTTTGCCCAGCTCGGCGATTGTCATGTGGTTATGGAGCGCTGTGGCTAGCACATCGACGCGCTTGGCCACGCCGCGCTTGCCTGCGATCTGCCCGCCCAGCAGCATACCGCTATCTGCATCGAGGACAAGCCTCACGTGGATATCCTCCGCACCCGGAAAGTAGTGAGAGATGTCCTTGGCCTGGATCGTTGTCCCCTGGACCTCGAACCCAAGTCCTCGGGCGCAGTCGGCGGTAAGTCCGGTGGCTGCAACTGCCAGGTCAAAGCAGCGTACCACGATAGTGCCAACGATCCCCCCAAAGACGGCGTTGCCACCAGCGGCGTTCTCGCCTGCAACTCGACCCTGTTTGTTGGCTGTGCTGCCGAGCGGAACGTAGGCCGGTTTGCCGGTGACCAGGTGCAGTGCCTCGGCACAGTCGCCCGCGGCAAAGACGTCCGGCAAGTTGGTGCGCATCGAGGCATCAGTGGTGATGGCACCGGTCGCACCGACGTGCACGCCGGCGGCACGGGCAAGCTCCACGTTAGGGGCAGCGCCCAC
>JASFLR010000033.1:0-11240 GCA_050117995.1 Anaerolineae bacterium | reverse complement strand
AATGAGAGCGGACGCTGAGACACTTTGATCGTCCGTTCCACTTTCTTGGGACTTACGCCCAGTTCACCGGCAATCTCCTCTACCGTGGGATCCCTGCCCAACTCTTGAACCAGCTGTCGGGATACACGAGCCAAGCGGTTGATCTGCTCGTACATATGGACAGGTACGCGGATCGTGCGCCCTTGGTCAGCAATGGCCCTGGTGACAGCCTGGCGGATCCACCACGTAGCATAGGTGGAAAATTTGTACCCCCGCCGGTAGTCAAACTTGTTCACCGCCCGGATGAGGCCAATATTGCCTTCCTGGATCAGATCCAAGAAGGGCACGCCCCGCCCCACATATTTCTTGGCAACACTCACCACCAGCCGCGAATTGGCTTTGATCAAGTGCTCCTGCGCAGACTTGCCATCCCGAACAATCGCAGAAAGATCCACACGTTCGTCGTAACTCAGATTTCTTTCATTACTTAGTCGCTTCTTGCTCAGCCGGCCAGCCTCCATCCGTTTGGCCAGCGAAACCTCTTGCTCCGCCGTCAACAGCGGAATGCGGCCGATCTCCTTAAGATAGAGGCTAATAGAATCGTCTATGTCGATTGCTGTGAGATCAATGTCGCTGGCCTTGACTGTGCTCTCCACCGTCTGCCTCTCCCTGCGATCCTTTGGCTGTCCCCCCGGTTCTTCCAGTTCAGCATCGCTGATCTCGATCCCCATCTCGATAAGCGTGGCCAAAGCGTCCTCCAGTTGTTCAATATGCAACTCGGCTTCAGGGACTGCTTCCATCACGTCATCATATGTGACATAACCCTGGTTGCGCCCAAGCGCCACAAGGCGATCGATAGGATTAGGTTCGTTTTGCCCATCTTCTTGGGCAGCGTCTGTCACGTTTGCCTTCTGATCTACATCGGTCATACTGACCAGAGCCTCCCACCGACAGAGATGTGCCCTGTCCCAAAGACATCATCTCCGTCTACCATCACTGTACTTTGCGCCCAATGCGCTGTCACGCTCTCCGGCTCCAATGCGTGCCCTGCTTCCCTCGTGCAGAGTGCCACAGAAGCAATCCCTTGGTCCCGAAGAACACCTGCCCAACATCCCGAGAACCCCACCTAAGCATTACGCTAGCTCGACTAATCATTCTATGGCTGGCAAGCTTGTTTCGTCAGTAACCCCCATTACACCTTTGCGCGTGGCTCCTGGTAGCTCTGCCTATATCCGCTTCTCAAGATGCATTTTGCTTTGCAAGCCTACCTTGGCTCACTCAGGCCAACCACCAAATGAGGCAGGACAAGCACCAACCAGGAGCCAGTTCAAGCCTCTATCTGGAATTACAGGATGAGAAGCGGGCACGCCTTGAAATGTCCGGGCCGACAGGCGAATATCTGACCCCGGCGGGGTTCCAAAGGGCTCAGAGTCTTCCCCAAACTGACCGTACACATCGCCCCCAGGACGGCGACCGGATCGGTCCAAAGGTTGTTCAGGTTCGCAACCTGGATCATATGGTACGCTCTCGCATTACGGGTCCCCTCCAAGAGTGGGACGTGTCGGACTAACAGCTATTATACCATGAAATCCGGATTTGTGTACCCCCCAATTTGCAGAATTCCCGAGATTCTTTACCATTTTC
This sequence comes from Anaerolineae bacterium, assembly GCA_050117995.1. Classification (GTDB taxonomy): domain Bacteria; phylum Chloroflexota; class Anaerolineae; order JAAYZQ01; family JAAYZQ01; genus JBFFCR01. The sequence continues at coordinate 9,617 of JASFLR010000033.1, read as the reverse complement.
TGGCTGGTTGAGCGAAAATTCTCGCAAACAAGAGCGGAAAAGCGGTAAAACGCATTTCGCATTTGACTTTTCATCCCAGTTCCTGTAGAATATTGGGCCTGAGCCGACCGGGGCGCCGAAAGTCCCTGGACCCAGGTTCCGGTCACCGAGTTTGTCTCGCAGTACATCGCACACAATCTTCTAGGAGGAAAAGAGTCAATGAGGGAACTATCTGGCTTGGAGCAAAGCCTGCTCTGGGGAGTGATTGTCGTTGCCTTTATCAGCCTGGCCTACGCCTACTGGCTGTGGCGCGATACGCTCCGTCGCGACAAGGGCACGGCTGCGATGCAGAAGGTGTGGAACGCCATCAAGACTGGCGCGAATGCCTATCTGCAGCGCCAGCTGCGGACCATGTTGCCCATCTTGATCCTGCTGGCCATCGCGCTCTTCTTCAGCGTGTACGTAGTCGAGCCTAGTGCGGAAGCGATCCACGTCTTTGAGGATGAGGCTTCCGCCCGCCTGTGGTTGGGCCTGGGTCGCAGCCTGGCATTTGTTGTTGGCGCGGCATTTTCGATCACCGTTGGCCAGCTGGGCATGCGCGTTGCCATCGAGGGCAACATCCGTGTGGCGGCTGAAGCAGCTCGGGACAACTATAACGGTGCGCTGACTGTGGCCTATCGCGCTGGCACCTTCACCGGGATGCTGACGGACGGCCTTGGATTGCTGGGTGGCACAACCATCTTTATGGTCTTTGGTCAGGCAGCCCCCGATGCGTTGCTCGGCTTTGGTTTCGGCGGCACGCTGGTAGCCCTTTTCATGCGGATCGGCGGCGGCATCTACACCAAGGCTGCCGATGTGGGCGCCGACCTGGTGGGCAAGGTAGAACAGGGCCTGCCCGAGGATGATCCACGCAACGCAGCGGTCATCGCTGACCTCGTAGGCGACAATGTAGGCGACTGTGCCGGCATGGCTGCCGACATCTTTGAGAGCTATGAGGTGACTATCGTCTCCACACTGATCCTCGGCCTCGTGCTGATGCACCAAACCGGCAGCACCTACTGGATCGTATACCCCCTCATTGTGCGCGCCATTGGAGTCATTTCCTCCATCATGGGGACTTTTACGGTGCCCATCTGGGAAAAGTTCCCGATCAAATTCCTGCGGGCGGACGATGCCGAAGGGGCGATGTTCCGTTCTTACGAGGTATCCTCTATCAACACGATTATCTTTGCCTTCCTCTTCTCACTGCTCTATGCCAGTGGCGAGTGGCAGTTGGCAACGTTGAACGCCGTTGGCGTCGGGCTGGCAGTGGTCTTCAACCCGTTGACCTCCCTATTTACCTCCATCAAGCGGAAGCCGGTGCAAGAGATCGCCGAGTCCACCCAGACCGGGTCGGCAACGACGATTCTGTCCGGTTTGGCGGTAGGTATGGAGGCCAGTGTATGGAGTCTATTGGCCATCGTGGTGGCCATGTCGGCCAGCCTAATCATCTTTGGCGACGATGGGCTGATCTATATGCTCTACGGCGTAGCCATGGTTGGCATCGGCATGCTGTCGCACACCGGTAACAACGTCGCCATGGACTCCTACGGGCCCATCGCCGACAACGCTGCCGGCGTCGGCGAGATGGCCGGTGCCGACCCCAGGGCCCAGGAACTGCTGGCCGAGTTGGACGCGGTGGGCAATACCACCAAGGCCATCACCAAGCAGGTAGCCATCGCTTCGGCGGTGGTGGCGGCCACGGCCCTCTTTTTCTCCTTTGTGGCTGACGCGTTGGTTCTTTCCAACCCTGGCGTGCCGGTGACTGAGCTGCTGCAGCGCGGCATCCCCATCTCGACCCTCGACGGCACCATAGGCTTCTTGTTGGGCGGGGCACTGCCCTTCCTCTTCTCGGCTTACTCGCTACGAGCGGTTGCCCGCGGAGCAAACCTGGTGGTGAACGAGGTTCGCCGCCAATTCAAGCTTCCTGGTGTGCTCGAGGGCACAACGACGCCCGAATATGGCAAAGTCGTGGACATTGCTACGACTTCGGCTCAGAAGGAGCTGGTCAGCCTGGTGGCGCTATCAGTTGGCGTGCCGTTACTTGTAGGTCTCGTCTTCAAGGTTCCGGCCCTGGTCACCTTCCTGGCCGGCGTCATCCTATCGGGCCAGTTGCTGGCGGTCTTTATGGCCATTGCGGGCGGCGCGCTGGACAACGCCAAAAAGTACGTGGAGGATGGCCACTATGGCGGCAAGGGCTCGCCAGCGCACAAGGCCGGTGTTGAGGGCGACACAGTGGGCGATCCGTTAAAGGATACGGCTGGTCCCGCGCTGAATCCCATGATCAAGGTAGTCAACCTGGTCAGCTTGCTGGCAGCGCCGCTGATCATCCAGAGCCAGGGCACAGTCGGACGGTGGATCGCTATCGTGATCTTGGCAGTGATGGTCGTCTGGGCCGTCTGGAACAGCAAGAAGGACGTGGCACCGGGCCTGGGCTAGAAAGTAGGGGGCCTAACGGAGCCTCGAGGGCTGTGGGAGCACGCTTCCACAGCCCTCTTTTTTGTACGCTATCAGATGCAGAGAGAAGACGCGTTCAGGCAAGCACCACGCGATGGTAGCGCTTCTTGCCTGCTCGAAGAAGAATCGATCCATCCACCAGGTGTTCGGCAGTAACGAGGTCATCCACACTGCCCACCGGCTCGTCATTGATGTAGGCACCGCCCTGCTGGATCAGGCGGCGGGCCTCGCTGCGCGAACGGGCCAATCCCACTCGCTGGAACACCTCAGGCGCGCTAATGCCCGCCTGCAACTCTGATGACTCGAATTCGGTAGTCGGCACCGCATCGGTGACTACGCCTCCGCCAAACAGCTTGCGCGAAGTGTCCCGCGCCTCGCCAGCAGCAGCCTCGCCGTGTAGGATCTTGGTCGCCTCAAAGGCCAGCACCTCCTTGGCCTGGCGAATGTCGGCGCCACTCAGCCGGCCCAATTCGCGCACCTGTTCCATCGGCAGGAAGGTGAACAGGGCCAGGAACCTTTCCACGTCGGCATCTTCGGTATTGATCCAGTACTGGTAGTACTCGTACGGACTCAGAAGCTCCGGATCAAGCCAGATGGCACCTGCTGCCGTCTTGCCCATCTTGGCGCCAGAACTCGTAGTCAGGAGCGGATAGGTGAGCGCGTGGACCTGCTCGCCCTCCACACGACGGATCAGATCCACCCCGGCAAGGATATTACCCCACTGGTCATTTCCCCCTGCTTGCAGGGTGCACCCGTACTTTCGGAATACGTGCAGGAAGTCATAGGCCTGGAGCAGCATATAGTTGAACTCCAGAAAGTTGAGCCCTCCCTCACTGTCGTAGCGCCGCCTGTAACCCTCGGCCGCGAGCATCCGGTTGACACTAAAGTGGCGGCCGATGTCGCGCAAAAACGCAAGGTAGTTGAGTGGGCGCAGCCAGTCGGCGTTGTTGACCATCAGCGCCTGCCCCTCCGAAAAATCAAGGAGGTTCCCCATTTGCACCTTCAGCCGGGCCACATTGGCGTCGATCTCCTCCAATGTGAGCAGCTTGCGCATCTCGTCTTTGTCGCTTGGATCGCCGATCATGCCAGTGCCGCCACCCATGATGGCTATAGGGCGATGTCCACGGCGCTGCAGGTGTGCCAAGGCCATGATGGGCACCAGGTGGCCTACGTGAAAGCTGGGAGCGCTGGGATCAAAGCCCACGTAGCAGGTAACAGGCCGTTCTAGCGCAGCGCGGATGCCATCCTCATCGGACACCTGCTCGACAAAGCCCCGTCGAGACAGTACATCAAATGCATTTTCGGTCATCGAGTTCTCCTAGATGCTTTCCCGGTCATGTCGGCACATTATACCGCAGAAGCTACGCGCGGACAAGTGGAAAAGACGCGCCCGGATATGCAAGGGGAAAAGCAGTGAATACGCCGCTGTGCCATCCGAGGGGATGGCGGACGTGCATTCTTCAGCAGGCCTGGCACTCTGCCAGACCTGCACCGGGATAGGTATGCGGCTGACCAAGTGCGGATTTATGGCCGAGCGACAGCGTGCCTGACGATCTCAAAGATCAAAAGCAGGTTGATAGCGAACAGCAGCGTGGCTATCAACCACGACCCGAGGGCACCGACGATAAATCCGACCAGCAGGCTCACTGCCAATATGCCCATCGTGCGTGAAGTGGCCAAGGTCGGTCGATTCAGTGGCCAGTTCCCGGCGGCCCACAGGGCAATCCCCCCCGCCACGCCCAGCACGGTGACCGCGATCGTGAGCGCCAGAAGCTGCCCCCCGGTCAGGAATGGCACATCCAACACCAATACACCGCACGCAGCCTGCCTAGAGGGAAGGGGATAGTACCGGAACTGGAGCACCCGCACCAAGATCAGCCAGTTGAAGGTCACATCGTCCCCTGTCAGATAGAACTCGGTAGTCTGTTTCTCACCAGGTTCCAACGGCACGGTTGCGTTGACCTCTCTCATCAGCGTGACATAGCCCTCAGTGATGTGAGCCCGGAGCCTTAGCTCGATTGGCTTGTCCGCCGGGTTTTCCAGATCCACACGCACCACGCCGATTTCTGAACTGGTCATCAGCACAGGGCATTTCAGGGTCTTCAGAGCCTCGCCACCGCGGCTAGCCAGATCTGCATCGAAGAAGGATGCTTCCAGGTCTGCCCAGACGGTGACAGCCGTGAGCGCCATTCCCAGTAGGACGCCAAACGCGAAAAGTACTATGCCAAACGTACGAACGATCTTGTTCTTGATGGTCATTGTTTGCTCGCTTTGTCCCGACCTGCTCACATCTCGCTCGCAGGCCAGTTGTAATCCGAAACAAGTAACGCCAAACTGGCTTCTACTGTTCAGAAGCCACCTGCCTGTGCACCCCGTCAGCAGTGGCACGCCAAGATGAGGTCCTGGGTGACGCCAACCTGGTCCGGTCGAAAATCGCCGGTGGACCGCGCCACTACACCCTAGCCCTGTGTGGCGGCGCTTTTCCAGGCTGTCTCCAGTATAACACAGCAGCAGAGTTCACTGCAACCACGGCGAACCGCAGGAACCGGACCGTCCTTCTTCCGGGGGCCTCGATCGACGGGTTACTTGCCCCAGGTCCGAGATACAGATGGTTGGATAGAGCGCGGTCTCGGCGCGCTGGTTGTGCATCCGGCGTAGTTCTGATATAATCTTTGGTAAGCTGGAGGATTGATCGTCCGATTTCCGTGTCCGCCTGCAAATGACAACAAGGAGGAAAGATGCTGAAGGAATTCAAAGATTTCATCAACCGTGGCAATGTGGTTGACCTGGCAGTGGCTGTGATCATCGGCGGGGCATTCGGCGCCATCATCACCTCGCTGGTCAACGACATCATCATGCCTTTGATCGGCGTGATCATTGGCGGCCTCGACTTTGCAAGCCTGTCCATCCAGGTGGACGAGGCCACAATCCTATATGGCAGCTTTATCCAGGCAATCGTGAATTTCCTGCTCATTGCCTTGACCTTATTCCTGATTGTGCGCAGCTTTAACAAGCTCCAGAAGGAGGAGGAAGCGGCGCCTGCGCCACCACCGGAACCCTCGGCGGAAGAGAAGCTGCTCACCGAGATACGCGACCTGCTCAAAGAAAGCGACTGAAAGAGAAACCCGGTTCCGATGCCGTCCCTTCTGCCCGGTTGATCTGTAGCACGGGCAAGTTGCGGCGCGTCCAGCACCGGCCACCACTAGCCCAAGCGCCTCCTAGCGTTTGACTTTTGTGTGCGGTTCAGCTATAATGTGCCCCGCATTCTGGAAGAAGTGAAGGAGCAGGACAAAATTGGCTAACATACAATCAGCTATCAAACGAATCCGCCGTTCGGAGCGAAGGCGAAAGATTAACCAGGTTCATCGCTCGCGTGCGCGGACCTATGTCAAGAGGACCCGTGAGCTCATCGCCGCCGGCAAGATCGAAGAAGCCGAGGGTGTTGCGCTGCAAGCTATGCGCTCCCTGGACAAGGCAGCACAACGAGGGATCATCCACAAGAACAAGGCAGCGCGGAGCAAGTCGCGCTTGATGAAGCAATTGAACCAGGCCAAAGAAGCTGTGGCCTGAGCTGAGTTCCGCCCTGCCGGGCGGGCACACACGAGGCGACAAACCCGTTTTCGGCAACAGCCGGTTCTGCCAACCGGTCGTTGTGGGCGAAGACGGGTTTCTTGTGCTTCCGAACCTGTGGGCAAAATGCTTGTGCTCGATGCTGTTGAGGATAAAGGTCGGGGGCTGGCACTGAGCCACACCAGTCGCCTGCCAGGCCTGCCACGACATTTCTGATCCATATACGCTGGAACCGCAGTTTCTTGCGCTGAGGAGTCCGAGAGAGCATGTCTCTGCGCCGCGCAACAGCGATTGTGCGCAAGGAAATACTGCATATCATCCGCGACCCGCGTAACTTTTTCTTGGTCACGGTCTCCCCGGCATTCTTGCTCTTCCTGCTTTCTTATATATTCTCCTTTGATATTGGGCAATTCAACATAGCTGTGCTGGACCTGGACCGGACGGCGCTTTCTCGCCTCTATCTGGAAAGCTTGACCAGCGACCAGGATCTAACCCTGGCCTACACCGTGAGCAGCTACGCGGAGATCGACCCCCTGCTTCGCGGTGGAGAGATCGATGCAGCGCTGGTCATACCGCCCGGCTTTGCCAATACTGCTCACAGCAGCCAGCCAGCCCAGGTACAGGCCATCATCGACGGCACGGATCCCTTTTCTGGACCGGAGCTCATCGCTTCACTCTCCACACGCTCGGAGGTTTTTGCAGCCAGCGCAGTCTCCGCCGGACCGATATCACAGGCCCAACTGGTCGAGGTGCGCACCCAGGCATGGTACAACGCCGGCCTGAAGTCCATGAACAGCATGGTACCTGCCCTACTGGCCATCGTACTCATCATGCCTACCATGGCTCTGGCCCTAGCACTGACCCGTGAGAAGGAGACGGGCACGCTAGAAGGTCTCGTCGCCACCCCTGTATCTGGCGCAGAGTACCTGGCGGGCAAACTCCTGGCCTATGTCGCCGCTGGACTGGTGAGCGCCGTGCTTGCTCTACTGGTGGCTGTCTTCTGGTTCCAAGTCCCCTTTAGGGGCAACCTGTTGGTATACTTGCTGCTCGCAGCGGACTATTTCCTGGCGTGCATGGGTGCGACAGTCGTGATTGCCCAATTCGTCAAGAGCCAGCAGACAGCCATGTTCATTGTCCTCATCATCTTTATCGTGCCCAGCTTTTTTCTGGCTGGCATGCTCAGCCCCATCAGTACCGAGTCGCTGGGCTCCATGCTCGCGTCCTATGCCCTGCCCTCTACCCACTTTGTCGAGATCTCCCGGAGTCTGTTCCTGAAAGGTCTGAGATTTGACCAGGTGCTTCAGCCTGCCCTGATTCTGCTGGGCATGGGACTCGGTGCCCTGGCGGTGGGACTGCTCAAGTTTAGAAAGAGGGTGTCGTGAATCGCGCCGCACAGGCAGGTGCCCGAAGATGATGCTGCGTATCGGCAACTTGATCATCAAAGAGCTCATCCAGTTCAGGCGCGACCGGCTCCTGACGCTATTTATCCTCCTTGCCCCGGCCCTGCAGCTCCTCCTGCTGGCCCAGGCCATCGAACGGGGCATCAGTGAGCAGCCCGTGGTCATACTCGACCTGGATCGCAGCTACCAGAGCCGCAGCCTGATTGCCAAGCTGGACAACACAGAGGAACTACACGTGCAGTATCATGTGGAGAGCCCGGACGAGATGGGGGATCTATTGGACAAGGGAAGCGCCCGCCTGGCCGTGGTGATCCCAGCTGGTTTTGCTCGAGACCTGGCCGACGCCACAGCCGCACCTTCGATTCAGGTGATTGCCGATGCCACCAATACGATGGCGGCCTCGATCACCATGAGTACCGCCGGAGGGGTGGTAAGCCGTTTCGCGACGGATCTGGCTGCCGACCGGGGGTTCATCGTCCCGGAATTCATCGACTTTCGCAGCAATATCCGCTTCAACCCAACCCTGGATTTACGCGCCTATTCGATCCCCGCCCAGCTGGGATTCATCACCTACCAGGTGACTCTGGCCGTCGCAGCGTTGGGCCTGGCCCGCGAGCGCGAGCTGGGCACCCTGGAGCAATTGATGGTCACCCCTCTTGGGCGATTGGAGCTCACTGTGGGCAAAGGCACCCCTGCCATCGCCATCGGTGGTGGGAACTTTGTCCTGATGTGGATCATCAGTCTGACTGTCTTTCAGGTGCCGATGAATGGCTCGCCCTCGCTGCTGGCGGCCCTGACCCTCCTTTTCATCACCGCCGAAGTGAGCTGGGGCCTGGTAATTTCTGCTGTTTCACGCACACAGCAGCAGGCCATCCTGTTTGTGTTTATCCAGGCCATGGTGGACATGACCTTTTCGGGGTTTATGGTGCCGGTAAAGAATATGCCCGCCCTGCTGCAGGTCATCTCCCGCGTCGCCCCCCTCCAGCACTACCTATCCATCGTGCGCGGCATCATGCTCAAGGGGGCAGGGCTGGGCGAGCTCTGGCCCAATGTCGTGGCCCTGATCCTGCTGAGCGCAGGTATGGGGTTGATCGCGCTGCGCAGCGTATCTCGCCGGCTGGCGTAGAGCATCGAGATTAGGTTGCGCCTACTCGATCCAGCCGCGCGCCCTCCCGACAGCCCGCTGCCATCCAGCATACAGCACATCCCGCTGATCGCGGGACATGGCGGGCACAAACTCGGCGTCGACCTGCCACTGGGCAGCGATCTCCTCCAGGCTAGACCAGTATCCCACTGCCAGACCAGCCAGATAAGCCGCACCCAGTGCAGTCGTCTCGGTGACCGCCGGACGCTGGACCGTCACACCGAGCAAGTCAGCTTGGAGCTGCATCAGCAGGTTGTTGGCCGCTGCCCCGCCGTCAGCCCGCATCGCTTCCAGATGAATGCCCGAGTCGGCAGTCATGGCCTCGAGCAGGTCGCGGCTCTGGTAGCAGATGGCTTCGAGCGCTGCGCGGGCCAGGTGCCGGCGGTCGGTGCCCCGGGTCAGCCCCACGATAGCCCCCCGGGCATAGGAATCCCAATATGGCGCTCCCAGTCCGACAAAAGCGGGTACAAAGTACACGCCTCCCGTGTCATCTACCTCACCAGCCAGAGCCTCGGTCTCGGCAGCATGGGCGATGATACCCAGCCCATCGCGCAGCCACTGGACAGCCGCCCCGGCAATGAACACGCTTCCCTCCAGCGCATAGGTCACCGCCGAATCCTGGCCCAGTTGCCAGGCGATGGTAGTCAACAGCCCGCGCTCCGAGGCAACCGCCTGCCCCCCGGTGTTGAGAAGAAGGAAACAACCGGTACCGTAGGTGTTTTTGACCTGGCCCGGCTCATAGCACGTCTGCCCAAAAAGGGCAGCCTGCTGATCGCCCGCCGCTCCAGCTATCGGCACCTCCGCACCCAACAGCCCAGCCTCGGCGAAGCCGTACACCTGGGATGAGGGACGCACGGCGGGCAGCATGGCCTGCGGGATGCCCAGTCTGTCCAGGATCTCGTCGTCCCACTGGAGCGTGTGTATATTGTAGAGCATCGTCCTGGAGGCGTTGCTTATATCAGTGACGTGGTGCTTTCCCCCACTCAAACGCCAGATGAGAAAACTGTCGACAGTGCCAAAGAGCGCCT